>NZ_JBJLJL010000009.1:0-79075 GCF_045559935.1 Parasynechococcus sp. | reverse complement strand
GAATCGCGGCCATCGACGGAACGCCGTTCTGATCGGCGATCCAGCGATTCAGCACGGCGCAACGATCCGTGCGGGGCTTACCGCTGTAGGGCTTGGTATCCCGGCAGCCCTGGGCCTTCCACTGAGCGGCGCTGCTGCGAAAACATGATTCGAGCGTGTCGCCATCCCGCTTCCAGAGAATGAGAAAACGCTCCCAGCAGCGACCCATCCAGAGCTGCAGCTGACCGGCAAGGGGTTCGTCGGGGTCGAAGTCATCCCGTTCTGCGAGAACGCAGGGATGTGGCTCCCCGTCCAGAGCCCGCAGGGCCTGCACCATCGCCTCCGGAGACAGCCCGCTTTGGCGCAGACCAATCAGCTGATCCGCCGGCAACGTCAGCAGCTGGTCACGCCAAATGTCCTGCACCACCTGTTGCAGCAGGTCGGTGGAGTCGGTCTCCAGCTCCGGATCCATGGCAGCACCGCTGCTGAGGGCCATCCGCCGCAATGTGCGGCGACAGAAGCCATGAATCGTGGTGATATCAGCCCGATCGAGCTGCTCCAGGGCAAGAAGCAGGCCACTGATCCACTGCCTGCGAAGCGTGGTGTCTGACGCACCCTCCAACCAGCCCTCAAGGACCGGATCCGCAGCAGTTGCAAGCCTCTCGGCCTCCAGCGCCTCAAGACCCTCTAGAGCAGCCTGGAAGCGCTGGCCGATGCGTGAACGCAGCTCGTCCGCCGCCGCTTCGGTGTAGGTGACCACCAGCAGCTGCTCCAGCGGATGACGGGCTTCGGTGATCAGCCGCAGGCAGAGATGGGCGAGCGCAAAGGTCTTGCCGGTCCCGGCGCTGGCCTCGAGCAGGCGCAGCCCTGGGACCAGGGGATAGCTGTTGGCCTCAAACCGCTGAACCATGCCGGGAAGCGACATCAGAAGTCTGATGGCGTTCCCTCACCATTGCTCCTTGCTGATTGACACGATTTAGGTGCTGAGCCACAACAGGCGTGCCGACATCTTTCCAATGGCACGCCAATTGACATCCATCGGGCTGTTCGGACTGGCCATCGCCGGGCTTTACATTTTCGCCCTCGTCAACAGTTTTGATTTCTGAGATTCAGCGCTCAGAGACCGAGGAACATGGCAGGAATGCGATCGAGCCCGTTGTAACCGAGCATCTGGGCCATCACATTCACCAGCATTCCAGCCAGGTGAGCGGCTCCGACGATGGCGAGACCACGCCACAGCTTTTCATAGTTCGCTGGAGGATTGCCGCCGGACCAGGACATTGAAGTTTTCATGTAAAGAAGAGCCTCAGGGACGTGAATCGTAAGTGCGGAACCTGATGCCAGGTTCTTCTGAAGAATACTGTCAGTCCCTTTGGAAACATCACTGCTTGCAAAGTTTTGTTCCATCGCCGCGATCCTGACAAAGTTCATCATCGACATTCCAGCGGCTGATGTGAAGGCGCGCACGTAAGGAACAGTATCCGCTCCGAAGACTTCGGTGTACTCAGGCGAATCCACCAGGCTGTCAATCACAGCTTCAAATCCCTCACGGGCCTGCTGTTCGATGCAGCCCGACACTTCGTTCTGACTGAGCGGCGGACGACCGAGGACATGCTTGAAGGCAAGCTCGATTCCGCGACTCGGCGAAACAGACTCATAAAAACGAGAGCGATAGAAATCACTCTTGACCAGACCTCGCACAAAGTCACGGACGCAGAGACGACCGTCCTTCAGCTGGGCTTCCAGAGCAGAAGCGCGCTCCTGTTCCATCACATGGCAATTGCCGAAGACCTGACGGTAAGCAGCATCAATCACTTGCTCAAAACTGTCTGAATCCGTTCCTGCCAACACCCTGGAGGTGACACGGTGGGGACATTCACTGTGATCACGAGGCCCGAAGGGGAGCGACATTCCGCTGCAGGAACTTCGCAGAAAGTCAGCATTGGTCAAGGCCGACTTGGCACTTTTGGTCTGCGATGCCGCAAAGCTGACCGGTCCCGTCTTGGACTCGGCACCGAAACGGAACTTGGGAGACAAAGAAGCGTTCATCGAATCAGTGATTCAGATCTTTGAAGACCAAGCCACAGAGATGGCGCTCAAAGAACACTCGAGCAGCCGCGGTGGCATTGGCGTTCGCATGAAACTAGTCGCAGATGAACTGGTCTTCCCTTTGGTCAAAAAAAATTCACACCTTCGAAGATTGTTGATGTTTTATTTCCTTAAATTCAGGTCCATGACCCACAACAGCCTGGTATCCCGGTGTTGAACAGCACTGTCCGGCAGCACCTGTCTTGCCAGAACAAGAAGGCAGGTTCTCCAACGTGGCCGTGACCGACGTTCTGTTCCTCTGCACCGGCAATTACTTCCGCAGTCGTTTCTCCGAAGCCCTGCTGCGCCATCTCTGCCTGGGCAACCCTGAGCTGACGGTGCGCTCCGCCGGTTTGCAGGTGGATCCCGCCAGCGGGAATGTCGGTCCGATGGCGAAGGAAGCTCTGGAGGCGCTGCGGGAACGGGGTATCGAGCTTGATCCAGGCATTCAGCCGATGCCTCGCCAGGTGGAGGAAAGGGATCTGGAGCAGGCAGATCTGATCATCGCGGTGGATGCCGCTGCTCATCGGCCGATGGTGCGTTCAGGCTTTCCGGCCTGGGAGAACAGGATCCGCTTCTGGGGCGTGAAGGATCTCGGTGAGGAGGCTGCTGGCGACCCGATCGTTCAGCTGGAGCAGCAGGTGAAACAGCTGCACGATGAGCTCTCTCGGTGACCATCCGCTGACTGGGTGTCGAAAGCGGGTCGGAACCGCAGCACGACCAGGAGGTTCTGAATAAGTTTCTTTGGCAGGGCAGACCACTGGCTCGTGAAGCAGTGGATCTGCCTCATGTTCAAGTCCTGCGGGCGCGGAGAATCGGCTCGTAGAGCTGGCGGGATGCGTTCTCAAATCCGGGAGCCTGCAGCAGCAGAGCCGGGTCCGACTCAACACCGAAGCAGAGTTGCATCACCGGTGAATCCCGCTCATCCAGCCAGGTCTGACGGAAGGCGTGTTCACCACTGCCGCACCTGCGCTGCTCCTGCCAGACCATCTGCCAGCCGCTTTTCGGCGGCACGGGCCAGCATTGTGACAAGCCTTCCTGCGCCAGCCGCTGCAGGTCGCTGAGGATCGTCAGAGCCTCCTCCACCGAGAGAGGATCCCAGAGCAGCAACAGTTCCGCACCAGCCTTTGTGCTGCTTCGACCCACCACTCCAGAGCCCATCGGAGGGTCATCGGCTGCGCAGAGCAGCAGATGCTGAAGCCATGCCCGCATCACCCCGCGGGCGCCGGGCCGTCCCACCTGCACCACGACCTGGGTGTCCCCCGCGTACAGAAGCGGGACAGCAGTGCCGGCGAGCTGCCGCTGTTCACGACGGCATGGGCCGAAGGGTTCAATCTGAGCAGCCAGTGCTGCCCAGCGATCCAGGAGCTCCTGCTGCTCCAGCGCGGCTCCTGCCGCCGCCGGCAGAACGCCGCGGCCCTCCAGATCGCGACACCAATCGGGACGGTCCCTGCCGAGAAGCTGCAGATCCAGGGATTCTTCCAGCAGGCCATGACGCTGCAGGGCGTCCAGCTCCAGATCATCCAGATCACGCACCGGCTCGACCCCCTCTCCGGGATGAAGCCGGCGGTGCCGCAACCAGGCCGCCTGCGGCTGAATCATCCAGCGCAGCAGCTCCTCCACCGGCAACGCAGTCGGCTCGGGCGGATCGGGGGGCTCGGGGGGATCCCAGACCAGAGGCAAGGCCAGTCCCTCCGGAGCGGGAGGGCGTGGCTGATCCAGGCAGAGGCGTGCCGCGAGCTGACGGCGATCACAGCTGAGTGGCGCCTCGATCTGGAAATTGGCGCGATCAAGGGGACTGGGAGGCGGCGTCAGCAGCAGTCCTTCCGCCTGCTCCGGGGAGAGCTGGCTCCTCAGCGATCGCAACCACTGGTCAACGGGTGCCGCCGGTGGCAGCTCCTCACCCGTTCGCTCGCTGCGTCCGCACCAGCTGATCAGGAGATGCTGTCGGGCCGACATCAGAGCCTCAAGCAGCACGTAGCGATCCTGATCTCCTCCGCGGGGATCGCCGAGCTGGCGCTGCTGTTCCAGCAGATGAAAGCCCGGTCGGTTGCTCTGACGCGGGAAATCCCGCCCATCCAGACCCATCAGCACGATCACCTTGTGGGGAATGGCCCGCATCGGCTCCAGGGCACTGACCGTGAGGGCGCCGCTGCGATGACCGAAGCGACCGCTGTCGACCGAGAGAGCCTCAGACAACACTTCAAACACCACCGATGCCTCCAGGTCGAGCTCGCAGGTCTCGGCACGTCGGCGCCACTCCTCCAGAGCCGCCAGCCAGCTCTGTCCTTCCCGCTCCCAGGCGCCACCGTTCCCGAAGAGGTCCTTGAGCAGACGTTGCAGCTGCTCCACCCACCCCGCACAGGGCTGCGGACGGCGCAACTGAGCGACCCACCCCCCCAGCCGATCCAGCAGGGACCACCAGCGTGCCAGCCGATCCGGATCCAGATCCTGATGAAACGGTGCAACACCTCCGGGCGCCAGACCTCTCTGATCGGGAAGCACCAGACCGAGCAGCCAGCGATCCAGACACCAGCGAAGGCTGTGGGTTGGATCGCCTCCCCGCTCATCGGCATCGAGGCCCCAACGGAATCCACTGCGCTGCAAGGTGGCTGTGAGCAGAGCGCTCTCCTCAGCCGACAGCCCCTGCTGCCGCTGGACCGCCGGGTTGGCCAGGAGCCGCTCGAGGCCGCTGGCCGTCAGACGTCCGCCGGCCAGCTGCAGCAGATCCAGCATGGCCATCGACAGGCCCGGACTGCTTTGCTGACTGCGATCAGTGAGGCGCCAGGGGAGGTCCACTCCCGTCGCGCCGCGGTCATTGAACACGGATGCCAGCAGCGGTGCGGCCCGGTCGATCTGGGGGGTCATCACCAGCACATCCCTGGGCTCGAGTTCCGGATCCGATGCCAGCCATTGCAGGATGCGATCACGGACAAGCTGCACTTCCCGCCAGGGGCCGGGGGCTGACTGAAACAGCAGCGACTGATCGTTCGGGCTGCGGGTGAGCGTGGTCGCCTGACTCTCGGCATCCGTCGTTTCGGCCTCCGCAAGCTGGGTCTGCAGCTGCTCGAGAAGTGTCGGCGGCCGGTTGCAAGCAGCGGCGATGCTGACGCCATCGGCGAACAGATCCCCCGTGCGCACCTCCCCGAGCTGGGTCTCTCCGGATCCCTCCAGCAACTGCTGAAACTCCGCCCCCATACGGCCCAGGGTGGCCTCCATCCGGGGAGCCTTCTCAAGCCAGGTTCCGTCCGGGGGCTCCAACCAGTCCGCACCCAGCTCGAGACGCCTGCTGCCGCAGCGTTGCCAGAGATCGCGACAGGGGGTGAGCAGGTAGATCTCCACATCCACCCAGCCCGACAGTGCCTGGATCAGCTCCACCTGCACAGGGGCCAGAGCGCTGATGCCGAAAAGGCGGAGACGGCGGGGCAGATCCTCCCGGCGCACCGTTCCCTCCCGCAAGCGCTGCACCGCCTCACGCACCTGCAGACCGAAGGGCTCCCGGGGGAGCACCTCAGCCAAGCGGCGCCAGAGGAGCGGTTGCCAGTCCGCCTGCGCCCTGAGATCCCCGTGGCGCCAGGCCGTGAGGGTGTCCGGTCGATAGAGGGCATAGTCATCGAGGGCATCGGCGATCGAGCGGGCCAGCTGCCAGCGGTCGCGGCTCAGGGTTTCAACGGAGGCTTCCCGTCTCTCCAGCCAGCGCTGCAGAGGAGCGGCCTGAGGCTCCCGCAGCAGTGCCGGCAACTGATCCAAGACGACCCAGACGAGTCGTCCGGCCCGCCAGGGGTCGTCTTCCTCCGCAGGCAGCTGCAGCACCAGACGCACCAGCTGGCGCAACCGGCTGCCCGGGAAGGGGAAACGCACCAGTGAGCTGATGCCGTTGGCGGCAGCGAGCTGTTCCCCCAGCCAGCGGCTGGTGGGCCAGGTGTTGACCATCACCTCGACCGTTTCCATCGGCCCGGGACACTCCTCCTTGAGCTGACGGGCCAGCAGCGCAGCGAGAAACTCCGCGCGGTTGCTGCGATAGAGCGTCAGCAACTGGTGGCATCCCCGGCCAGAACGTCCGGAACGCGATGCGGATCATCAGGCCGTGGCAAGAGGCATCCGTCTCCGGATCCCTGCACCTGCACCACGGCATCGGTCTCCGGGCAATAAGCCGAGAGGAGGCCTCCGTAGACCGCACCGGTGTCGACAAGGACGATGCGCGGATGGCGCTCCACCGTTGGCCGTGGAGTGTGGCCGATCACCACCCGCCCGTGGCGGCCGTCATAGGACTCCCAGAAGGGCTCCCGGATCGACAGATCGGGCTGCCCGTCGCTGTTGAAACCGGCATGCGTGGCACTCCAGCCTTCAGCGCTGTATTTCAACGGCAACTGTTGAAGGCGATCGAGCCAGGAGCGGGTGCGTCGCTCCCCGAGCTGGCGGACGGTGTCCTGGCTGAACAGGGCTTCAGCGGAGCCGTCGCCGCTCGACTCCAGCGCATCGATCAGGTCCTGTTCATGATTGCCGCGCAGCCAGGTGGCACGCCCCAGCCTCACCAGGGTCCACACCAGATCCATCGCGGCTTCGATCCCCCCACCTCGATTGATCACATCCCCGCAGAAGACCAGATGATCGTCAGAGGGCAACACCGCCAGCAAGGAGACCAGGGATCGATCGCAGCCGTGAACATCACCGATGACCCAGTGGTGCTGACGCGGGGCTGGCAAAGGATCGACCGGGCAGAGCATTGATTCTGATCAGCAACCGCACACCTGTCAGGCTCAGAAGAGCCCGAGGAAGCGACGGCGGGGAGCATCAGGCTCCGGCTTCGTGGGCTGCTCCCGGCGATACCGCGGTTTGGCATCCCCCACGGTGATCAGGGGATCGTTGTTCTTGAACCAGATCCAGTCGCGGATCGGTGGAGTTTCGGTGAGATCACGACGGGTCAGCCCGAGACCGAGCTTGGCTGAAGCCCCGAGCAGGATCTCCACCATGGCGTCGGCGTCAGCGCAGGTGGCGAGAGCACGGTTGGTCTTCTCCGCACCGTCGAGAGCCTTCACCAGCAGGGCGATCCGTTGCGGAACGGGTAAGGAACTGAGATTCATCAGGCGTTGCTGGCCAGAGCGTCAGGGATCTCGGTGGAGGGGGCCTCGAAGCTGCCCACCAGCACGTACTCCAGACGCAGCTTCAGAAATGTGATGAAGGTCGAGTCCGTGGAGACCACCGCCGCAGAAGGCTGTGGCAGCTGCGCAGTGAGCGAGGCGAACTCGGGTGCCGCCAGGAAAGCGGGTTGGCGCACGAGCCAGAAATCGATGGGTTTATCGGTCTCGGCGTAATTGCGGCGCCGTTCCCTGAGCACCTCCTCAAGGGGCTCCTCCTCGGTGAGGAACCGTTCACTGGCGGCGACGAAGTGGTATTTGCTCATCCGGGAGCTTGTCCGAACAGGGGATCGTGTCGCGGATTCTGAATCAGAGCTTTCATCTCGCGCACCGCCTGTTGCAGTCCGACGGCTACGGAACGGGCCACAATCGTATGGCCGATGTTGAGCTCCTCCATGCCGGCGATCGCAGCAACAGGCTCAACGTTCTGATAGGTGAGGCCGTGACCGGCATTCACCCGCAGCCCGAGCTGACGGGCGATGGTGCAGCCCTCCTGGATGCGGGCCAGCTCGATGGGCTGGCGATTCCAGTCCGCCTCGGCATAGGCCCCGGTGTGCAGTTCCACCCATCGGGCTCCGCAGGTCCGGCAGGCCTCCAGCTGCTCCGCATCAGGATCAACGAACAGGCTCACGGGGATGCCCTCGTCCTGAAGCCGCTCCACCAGCCGCTTCAGATCGGGGGTCTGTCCGACGATGTTCAGCCCCCCTTCCGTGGTCACCTCCTCACGCCGTTCCGGAACGAGCGTGACCATGTCCGGCCGGATGCGCAGGGCGATCGTCTGCATCTCAGCGGTGGCCGCCATCTCGAGGTTCAGCCGGCTGCGCACCGTGTGACGCAGCAACTCCACATCCCTGTCCTGAATGTGCCGACGGTCCTCCCTCAGATGCACGGTGATGCCATCGGCGCCACCCAGTTCCGCGAGCAGAGCCATGGGAACGGGATCCGGCTCCACCGTGCGCCGAGCCTGGCGGATGTTGGCGATGTGATCAATATTGACCCCGAGGCTGGCCATCCGAGCAACACATTGAGGCTGGATCCTATGCAGAGCGGAGGGTCCGATTAAGTTCGCTGACCGTTGCGCTCCGCCAGCCCGTTGCCCGCGGCCTCAGCTCTTCGCGAATCCGTCCTGAAGGTGGGGATCGATCCGTTCTGGGCCCCGCTGGCGATGCTTGTCACGCAGGATCTCGCCCTGCCGCTGCAGTTCCGGGAACGCATCGTGCTCAACCCGGAGCATCTGCCGATGTCAGGCCCGGTGCTGCTGGCGCCGACACACCGCGCCCGCTGGGATGCCCTGATGCTGCCGATGGCCGCTGGACGAAGGGTCACCGGACGGGATTGCCGCTTCATGGTCACGACAACGGAGATGAAGGGGGTGCAGGGCTGGTTCCTCCAGCGACTGGGCTGTTTTCCGGTGGATCAGGGTCGTCCGTCGATGACGACGTTGCGCTTCGCCATCGACCTGCTGGCAGCCGGTCAGCAGCTGGTGGTGTTTCCGGAAGGCCAGATCAAGCGCCAGGATCAACCCATCAAGCTTCACCAGGGTCTGGTGAGGCTCGCCCAGCTGGCCCAGCGCCGCGGCGTCACGGTCCCGGTCATTCCAATCGGACTCGGATACAGCCAGGCGCCACCTCGTCCACTCAGCCGGGCCGCTCTGTGCTTCGGTGCACCCCTGAGCGTGCCCGACACCACCGACCGCGGTGCAAGCCGCCACTTCAACGAACAGCTGGCCGAGCGGATGCATGCGGCTGAACAAGCGGCCCGTGCAGCAGTGGGTCGGCCCTTGCAATCCTTTTAAAGTCCGCCAACTCCGCTTCGCCGCCCCGATGGGTTGTCGTGCACTTTTGACGGCCACCGCCCTGCTGGCAAGCCTTGGGCTGACCGTATCTCCGGTTCTTGCCCAGTCACCTGAGGCCAGCTCCCGCGTTCTGGCGCAGAGTGAAAGCGGCTTCAATCCGAATGCTGTGCGGGCCATGATCGCCCGCGGCGACGCCGCAGCATCACGGGGTGATCTCGCCACTGCCAGGAGCGAATACGACAACGCCCGCAAGGCCTCCAAGCAGCTTCTGGGCTTCTACCGCGACCTCAGCGGTGCGTTCCGCGGCCTTGATGCCCGCATTCCACGTGAAATGGACAGCAAGGGCCGTGAAGCTCTCGGACTGCTGGCCGAATCCAACCTGCGCCTGGCGGCCCTGTTCCGGCGTCAGAACCAACCCGAGGTGGCGGTTCCTGTTCTGGTGGAAGTCGTCAAGCTGATGACCCCCTCCCAAAGCCAGGGGCAGAAGGCCTACCAGAGTCTGGTCGAACTTGGATTCGCCACCACGGAGTTCAAGGGAGCCTCCCCCGCAGGCGCCAACTGATCTGTCAGCATCGTCTTCAGGTCTTTCTCCCCCCATGGTTCAGCCGGCCGCCGTCGAAGCAGCCATTCAGCGGGCCATCCCCGATGCTGTGGTGACCGTGGAGGACCTCACTGGGGGTGGTGATCACCTTCAGGTGAGTGTGACCTCATCGGCTTTCTCAGGCCTGTCCAGAATTCGTCAGCACCAGATGGTGTACGGCGCTCTGCAGCAGGAGCTGGCCAGCGAGGCGATTCATGCCCTGGCACTGAACACCACAGTGCCCGCAGACCAACCCACCGACTGACACGCTCTCTCCATGGACGACTCCACCCGCTCCCGCATCGAAACACTGATTGCATCAAGCCCGGTCTTCGTGTTCATGAAGGGCTCAAAACTGATGCCCCAGTGCGGCTTCTCCAACAATGTCGTTCAGATCCTCCACTCCCTCGGGGTGAGTTTCGAGACCTTCGACGTTCTCTCTGATATGGAGATCCGTCAGGGAATCAAAGAATTCTCCAGCTGGCCGACGATTCCTCAGGTGTACGTGAAGGGTGAATTCATGGGTGGTTCGGACATCCTGATCGAGATGTACAACGCCGGTGAGCTGAAGGAAAAACTCGAAGTGGCGCTTGCCAGCTGATCAGTAGCCCTGGGGATGCCGCATGTACAGCGTGCTCACATCCCCGTCGGGTCCGATGAAACTTGAGGGATCCATGATCCAGCGCTCGATCAGCTGCTCCAGACGGTGTTGCTGACGCGAATCCAACGCACCGGTGCGACGCAGGGCATGGAGGTAGCCATCGGCATAGAGACGCAGCTCGGAAGGCCCGTGATAACGGTGTGTCAGCTCCTGGCAGGCATCGCACAGGGACTGGAAATGCCGGATGGAATCGGGATCCTCAAGTGCCGTCATCAGAAGAGACCGCTGCCTCTGTTACCAGCGTGCCAGGAATTTCGGCTTAGCGTAAGCGCGCTTACGTCAGACCCGTGACTTCAACACCCCGCGACATCACGGCTGACGCCAGCGATGCCTCTCTGGCATCCATGGCGATGCAGACCTCAGGGACCGGCCAGGAGCCATCCCGAGTCCTCGTGGTGGAGCCGCACCCGACTTTGCGCACCGTGCTGGTGCAGCGCCTGCGCCAGGACGGTCACCTGACAGCAGCGGTCGGCAAGGCGGCCGAGGCTCTCGAGGTCTGCCAGGACCAGTCGCCTGATCTGCTGGTGAGCGCGGAACTGCTGGAGCAGAGCTCAGCACTGCGGCTGTCAGAACAGCTGCGCTGCCCGGTGATCGTGCTGACGGCCCGCAGTGGGGCCGAACCTGTGGTGGGCCTGCTGGACGACGGAGCCGACGACGTGCTGCGCAAGCCCTTCGGCCTGGAGGAACTCGCCGCTCGTTGCCGCACCCTGTTGAAGCGTGGCCACAGCGGCCTGCAGGAACGTGTCACTGTCGGCCCACTGGAGGTACACCTGCTGCTGCGTCAGGTGACCCTGCGGGACCAGCCCGTGGAGCTGAGCCCCCGGGAATTCGCTCTGCTCTGCGCTCTTCTGATGCCCCCCGGGCTTGTCCGCAGCCGCCAGGAACTGCTGCGCATGGCCTGGCCTCCCTTCAGTGGAGGTCCTCGATCGGTGGACACCCAGGTTCTGACCCTGCGCCGCAAGCTGGAGCAGGCTGGGCTTGGCGAAGGCGGCGGCATCACCACCGTTCGTCAACGCGGATACCGTTTCAGCCTGGATAGCCTTCCGGGAGGCTGACCCAGCCGTTGCTGATGGCGAAAGCAGCCGTTGCCTCCATCAGCACCATCCCTGCCGAGATCACAGCGAGAACCTGATAGGTCCAGGGAGGGGTCAACCGGCCGATGCCAGCCGTCTTCACGGTCGTTCGTTCGCTCAGCAGCTGCAGAAACCGATCGAAACGGTCGATGCGCTGCGGCAGCAACTGATGGCGTAGATCCGCCGCCTTGAGGTAGTACACCGTTCCCCCCTGACTGGTTCCCACCGGAACCAGAGCCCGGATGTCCTGCCAGCGCATCACCCAACCCCGACGCAACAGCCAGCGGATCCAGGCCGGATAACGAACCCGGATGCCGTCGTCATCGGTTTCCACCTGCTCACTGAGCAACCCGAGCACCAGCACCAGTCCCACCAGCAGCCCCACCACCATCCACAAGCGCAGCTCGGCTGGAGCCAGCAGCGGCAGAGGCAGCACCAGGGCCGCATACAGGCTGAGCAGCGTGAATCGGATCAGTGGAGAGAGTCGGAAGCGTTCCATGGGGCTCAACGATTGTCGGGTGAGCCTGGGAGCGGTTCGATCCCGCCGGGGGGTGAAACGGCCCCCTCGAACAACTCCGCTTCACGGCCCTTCCAGACCTGACCCAGTCGCATCAGATCACCATGGGCCTCCTGAATCCGCTCGATGTAGTCCTGAGGATCCGTCTCCCCCTTGGTCTCTTTGAGCTTCTGCAGCCGCAGCATCTGCAGATACCAGGGCTTGCTGAGATCACCCCGCTGCTCGAGGTAACGGGCGAGATCGGCAGCGGAGGGCGAGGAGTCGAACGGCATCACAGGAGCCCGGTGGAAGCCAAGCTAGGCAGCTGGGCGGCTCCGGAGGCCCTGTTCCTTCAAGCCGGCAGCGCCCATGGGTTCAGCCCCAGATCGGCGCCAACACGATGGGCGCAGGCGAAGCCACTGAATGCCACGGCGTTCAGTCCCTGGCCTGGGAAACAGGAATCTCCCACGCAATAGAGGTTCTTCACTCCGGTGCGGTTGAACGGCATCGGCAGCAGACCAGGCAGCTGCATCGCCGGAATCGGGCCGTAACTGCCCTGGAACCGGCCGAGGAACCGACGATGGCTGCGGGGGGTGCCGATCTCCTGATGGGTGATGGCACCGGCCAGTCCTGGAAGGATCGCCTCCAACCGCTGGATCAGCCGCGCTGCATCCGCTTCCTTTTTCTGGCGGTACTCGGATGGCGACAACCCTTTCCAGGCCTCCATCGACGAGGGGGTGAACGTGTGCACGATGTGGTGCCCCTGCGGAGCGAGGTCAGGATCCAGCAGCGAGGGCATCGACACGAAGATCACTCCCTGCTCCTCCTCCATCCGTTCCCAGTCCTCCAGCAGCAGGTGATGGCAATGGCTGCCCGCCGGGATCAGATCAGCCCGAACCCCGAGATGCAGGGACAGGAAGGAGGGGGAGGGCACATAACGCCGACGCCAGACCTGTTCCTTCCGGGGGGTGTGGTGCTCGTCCACCAGGGCCTGACCGGCCCGGGCGGAGCTGTCGGCCGATCCTGAGAAGGTGTCCCAGCGGGTGGCGTTCGAGATCACCCGCTTCGCGCGGATGATCTCGCCATTGACGAGCTTCACACCCACAGCGTCGCCGTTCTCGAGCAGCACCTCGCTCACGCGAGCTTTGTAGCGGATGGCCCCGCCATGGCGCTCCAGACCCGTCACCAGCTTCTCGGCGATCACGCCGACGCCGCCCTTGGGATAGTTGATTCCACCCGCATGGCGATCGGAAAACACCATGCCGGCATTGATCATCGGGGTGCGATCCGCCGGCATCACCGACCAGCAGAAGCATTCGATGTCGATGAACTTCAGCAGCTGCTCGTCCTTGATGTGCTGGCGTGCCACCGCCCCGACGTTGAAGGGCAGCCAGCGGGCCAGGCCGAGACAGGCCAGCGGAGCCTTGAAGAAGACCTTTGTGAGGTAGGCCGGATCCTCCAGCGACAGCAGCGGCATCGCATCGAGGCAGTTGAACACCTGCCAGCAGGCGTCATAGAACTTGCGGATGCCCTCCGCTTCATGCGGGAAACGGCTGGAGAGATCGGCGATGAACTGGTCGTAATCGCGATCCACGGCGATCTGCAGCCCACCGGGCATGTGGTACTCCAGCTGGGCGGGATCCGGGATGGTGTCGCAACGCTCCCCCACATCCGCCAGAGCCCTGGTGAGCAGGTTGGTGTAACCCTTCTCACCGAAGCCGAAGATCATCGAAGCCCCCACATCAAAGGTGTAACCCTTGCGTCGGAAGGCACCACCACTGCCACCGGGGATCAGGTAGCGCTCCAGCACAAGCACCTTCGCCCCCTTGGCCGCCAATTGACTGGCGGTCACCAGACCACCGATGCCGGCGCCGATCACCACGGCATCCCAGTGCTGCTGCTCGCTCATGACACCGCTTCGACCGCCTGACGCTAGGGGGCGGGCTGCTGCTCAGGGTCGCTCCGGTGGATCGGAGGCATCACCGTGAGAATCACCTCAGCCCGCACCGGCCGTCCCAGTTCGTTGCTGCAGCGCGCATCGATGTGGTGGCGGAGCCCGTCCACCGTGGCACTGTCCAGTGGCTCCAGGGGGTTGATGTACACCACCACGAAGGCGGTGCGGCCCAGCTGCTGCACGGTGAAATCCATCATCTGCAGCGAAAGCCCGGAGAGTTCCTGCATCAGCACCTGTCGGGTGCGCTGCAGCACCCCAGGATCGGCCGCCTTACCGGCGGCCTGGCTCAGAGCATCCCGCAGCGCCTGCAGCGGCTCCCTCAGCAGCACCCCACTCACCGCCAGCACCAGCAGCGCATCGGTGATCGGAGCCAGCGGAGCCAGAAGCGTGGTCTGAAGCAACGGCGTCGCCAGCAGTGCCAGACCTGTGGAAGCTGTGATCAGCGCATCGATGCGGGCATTGCGCGCTTCCGTGAGAAGCAGCAGCGAGATGCGACCGGTGCGCCGCCAGTCACGGAAATGCCGCCAGGACAGCAGCCAGCAGAGGCCCGTCACCGCGACGGTGTAAGCGGCCACCGGCTCGAGGGTGAGTGGAGGAATCTCTGCACCCCGCCACCAGTCGATAAGGGTGCCGCAGGAGCTGCTGAGCCCGAAGCCGATCACTCCCAGCAACACCAGGGAGCGGAACAGCACATACAGAGCTTCCTGACCTTCATAGCCATAGGGCCAGGCGCGATCCGGCGGCCGCACCACGTTGCGGCTGATGCGGCTGGCGATCAGCGAGGAGCCCACCAACACCGCCGAATAGAGGCCATCCAGCAGCAGGGCTGAGGATCCGGTGAGCACGTGAGCCACAAAACCGGCCAGGGTCATCACCGCGTTGGCGCCGATGCCGAAGCGCAGGGAGCGCTGTTCGATGCGGCGGGCCAGCGCGTCGTCGCTCATGCCAGGAGGGGATGCAGCAACTGGGACTGAACCCGTTCCAGATCCGCGAGAGCCCGATCCCGGTACGCGCCGTAACGGGCCCGCTTGTCGCGGATCCGTTCCGGCAGATCCGGCAGCAAACCGAAATTGGGGGGCATCGGCTGAAACTTCGCCGTCGGCGCTTCGCTCACGAAGTGGGTGAGTGCACCGCTCATGGTGGTGGGCGGCAGATCGATCGTCTCCAGACCGCGGGCCAGACGGGCGGCATTGGTGCCCGCCAGCCAACCGCCGGCAACGGCGGCGGCATAGCCCTCTGTGCCGGTGATCTGGCCTGCCGCGAGCAACGATGGCCTGCTGCGGAACTGCAGGGTGGGCGTCAGCAGCTGCGGAGATTCCAGAAAGGTGTTGCGGTGCATCACCCCGAAGCGAACGAATTCGGCCTGTTCAAGTCCAGGGATCATCTGCAACACCCGCTTCTGTTCCCCCCACTTGAGGTTGGTCTGGAACCCCACCAGATTCCACAGGCGTCCGTCCTTGTCCTCCTGACGCAGCTGAACCACGCCGTAGGCCCGCTTGGCTCGCCGCACATCCCGATCGTTCACATCGCCCCAGCGGGGATCCCACAACCCGATCGGCTTGAGGGGGCCATAGCGCATCGTGTCTTCACCGCGCCGGGCCAGCTCCTCAATCGGCAGACATCCCTCGAAGAAGGTGGCCTCCTCCTTGTCGAAATCCTTGAGCTCAGCCTGCTCCGCCCCCAGCAGCGCCTCGCGGAAGGCGAGGTACTGCTCCTTGTCCATGGGGCAGTTGATGTAGTCGGCATCGCCCTTGTCGTAGCGACTGGCGCGGAAGGCGACGGTGAGATCGATGCTGTCGCCGTGGACGATCGGGCTGGCGGCATCAAAGAAATGACAGTCAGCGCGGCCGGTGAACGACCTCAGATCCTGCGCCAGCGGTTCACTGGTGAGCGGACCGGTGGCAATCACCGTGATCTCGCCATCGGCTGGGAGTGCCTGCTGCTCCCTCCGTTCGATGGTCACCAGCGGATGCTGATCCAGGGCCTCCGTGAGCGCCGCGCTGTACCGGCCGCGGTCCACCGCAAGAGCCCCTCCGGCTGGAACCGCATGGGCATCGGCTGTGCCGATCACGAGCGAGCCCAGACGCCTGAGCTCTTCCTGAAGCAGGCCTGCGGCACGATCGCTGCTGAGCGCACCGAAGCTGTTGCTGCAGACCAGCTCGGCGAAATCGCTGCTGTGATGGGCCGGTGATCGTCGGATCGGCCGCATTTCAACCAACCGCACAGGAACACCTGCAGCGGCGACCTGCCAGGCCGCTTCTGTGCCGGCCAGACCAGCCCCGAGAACGGTGATCACGGCTGGCTGATCAGACAAGCGGCTGAATTCTTTCAGCCTTCACCCTAAGGATCAGGCGCGGCTGCGCTTGAGCAACAGCTGCAGCTGACCGACGGCGGCACGGCCGATGTTGAAGGCCGCCCAGCCCACGGCGGCGAGAACCGGTGCCACCACCAGGAACAGACGCGCGTCGATGCCCAGCACCTGACCGGTGGTGATCACGCTGAAGGCGGAGTAGCCGACGATCGCGAGGATCAGGACCAGGCCGATGGCGACTCGGACGAAGCTCATGAGTGGGGCTAGATGCCCGGCGATCTTACGGACCGTGAACGGATTGCGGGCGCTCCCGGAAGGAAGCTGATCGATTTCGCAGCAATCAACCCTGAAGCGCGGCATGGCGGCCGGCCAGCTCGGCGTAGCGGCGCGCATGGGCCCGCTGCTCCGCCACAGCCTCATCCGCCAGTTCCCGCTTGGCCTGAGCCGGAATACCCACCACCATCGTGCGGGCCGGAACATCCTTGGTCACCACGGAACCGGCTGCCACCAGGGCACCGGCGCCGACGGTCACACCGTTGAGCACCACAGCACCGATGCCCACCAGACATCCATCCTCGAGGGTGGCACCGTGAATCACAGCCCGATGGCCCACGGTCACCTCCGCTCCAATGACCACGGGTTGACCTGGATCGCCATGCAGCACGGCACCGTCCTGCACATTGCTGTAGGCACCGATGCGGATGACCTCCAGGTCACCGCGTGCGACGGCTGTCGGCCAGAGGCTGCTGCCGGCTGCCATCTCCACATCGCCGATCACCACAGCTGACGCCGCCACCCAGGCCCCTGGGTCGATCCTCGGTGCCGGCCAGGGAGAGGAGACGGTCATGAACGCTCAAGGGACAAGCCCCAGTCTCCCGGTAGCCACGGTGATAATGTCCATTGGTGCCTGAAATGGCATTCCCCAGAGGGCGGGTCGCTAGCTCAGCGGTAGAGCATCCGGCTTTTAACCGGCTGGTCCTGAGTTCGAATCTCAGGCGACCCATGCATTTCCGCATGATCGAGCAGAAGGCCTCCGTCCGCCTGACGGAACGGCGTTTCGCGATCATGTCCCGGATGGAGCCGGCTTGCCCGGGATGATCTGCCCCAACTGATGCGAGATCAATAAGCGTGAATCACCGATGGCGGGCCTGTTGATCGCCATCGATAACGACCCGGAAGCCACTGGCTCGGTTCACGAACGTGCGCTGGGAAAGGTTTTGGGTGATCGTGCCGGTGATGCTGACGACGGTGACGATGAAGGAATGCGTCTCCGGCGGTGATCGCCGGCAGCTGATCCGACCTTGCAGGCCAACGATCCGCTGTTATGACACACGAGCATTTGTACCCATCGCAGGGTCTGCCGGATGGCTTACTTCATCTTCTTTGGACTGACTCTGCTGCTGGCCCTGTTGGGGGGTCTGTTTTCCCGCGTAGCGGCCGAGAAGTACTGGATGTGACCTGATGCCAGACCGGTCGAAGGTTGATCTGGCCGTCATCGGTGCGGGGCTGGCGGGATCTGCCTGTCTGGCAAGGCTGCATCAGCAGGGATTTGAAGGGACAACCGCCGTTGTGGAGGCCGGGCGAGGACCCGGCGGTCGGATGGCCACCCGTCGTCGCCGAGAGAACCCCGCCTGGCGACTCGACCATGGCGCTCCCGGGCTGCAGCTGCCGGAGCACCTGCCCGATGGGGTGGAACAGCTGTTGCGGCCATTGCGGGAGCAAGGCACGCTGCGCCGCGAATGGGGATGGATCACAGGACTGGATGCCACCGGCCAGATGGTGGATGCTCCCGAGGAGCACAGCGACAAAGGCGCCTGGCATCGGGGGCAGCCCACGATGGCCCACCTCTGCGAGGGGCTGCTGGATCAGGCAAGTCCAAGCCTCGAGCGCAACTTCGGGTTTCGGGTGCGCTGGCTGCAGCACACCGGCGGCCACTGGCTGCTGATGGACGACACACGACAGACAGCGGTGGAGGCGCGCATCCTGGTGATGAGCGGAACGCTGCTGGCCCACCCCCGTTCTCTTGCGATGCTCGCCTGGCCGGATGTGCCGCTGCGTTCCGCCATCCCGGCCCATCAGGATCCGGATCTGGATCGGGTGCTTCAACAGCTGGCAGGCAGCCGCGCGGCCGTGCGCTGGAACCTGATGCTGGAACTTCCCGGAGAGGATGATCGCAACGCCCCCCTGCCCCGCCAGATCCTGCTGACACCGGAGGCACAACGCCGCTGGCAGGTGGAACGCGTTGTGGTGCATCCGCAGAGCGATGGAGGTCTCGGCGTTGTGGTGCACGGCCTGGATTCCGGCGAGCCGATCACGCCGTCCAGTCAGCCGGCACTGTTGAAACGAGAGGAACACCGGCTGATGGAGCTGCTGCCCGAACTCCTGAAAGCCTTTCCTGCGCTGATGCGTCAGTGGCCTCAGGCCAGAAGCCTGGGCGTGATGCGCTGGGGTGCGTCGCAGCCCTTGAACCATCCGCTGCCGACATCGCTGCAGTGGTGCATGGCAAGCAACATTGGATTCTGCGGTGACTGGATTGAAGGAGCCGGATTCGGCCGGGCGGAGGGGGCTCTCCGCAGCGGCGTGGCACTGGCGGAACTCCTGCAGCCGGGAGCCTGATCGCCACTGACACCTACAATGGAAAAGCGCCGGGGAGTGGCGCAGTTTGGTAGCGCGCTTGCTTTGGGAGCAAGATGCCGCAGGTTCGAATCCTGTCTCCCCGATTGCCATCTGAGCGGTGCCCCAAACCGCTTACGCGAACCCGGTGCCGTCGGCATCGGGTTTTTTATCGCCAGGGTGAGATCATCACGATGCGCGGATCGTCCTGCCGTGAGCTCAACCTCTCTCTTCCTGCGGGTGATTGGGGAGATGTCCAATCAGCGCTTCTGCCATGGCACGAAATCAGCACGGCTCCGACAGATCCCTCCAATCTCAAATCACGGTGAATGGTCAGATCATCAAGCTGAGCGTTCCCAGTGATCAGGCCGTTGTTGAGCGTGTTGCCGCCTTGATCGACCGCAGGGTGGCGGAAGATGACTGGCGACCGCACAGCTCCAGAGAAGCGGCACTGAATTGCTGGGCAAAGCTCGGCGGCATCCGGGTCGCAGTGCTGAAAGCCAAAGGCCTGCTCTGACCTCGATGGATGGAATTCGCCCAGCGGCCGTGACTCTCGACGTCAGCCCGCCTCGGCTGCCCAGCCGGCTTCTCCCTGCTCTGAAAAACGAACAGCCCAAAGCTCTTCACTGGTGACTCGTCCGTTTTGATCCAGCAATTCCGGATGAACAGTTTGCAACCCTGTTCTGTCCGATGGCGCCGATGACGCTGAGTTGGCAGACACTCTCATCATTCGAAAGGCCTGCAGGAGCAAACAGATGAACACAACGGCGTAGGCCAACGGAAAAAGAATTCCGAGCATCTGCATCGCAAAATATTATGAAGAAACGTTAACGGCTGCGGCCGCCCAGCGCGTTCATGTTGTTTTGGCAGACGGTCACGGGCTGAACACCTCGCTCACAGTCACCGGAATGGCCGATCATCGTGGATTGATGAAAGATGAAATCAAGCTGGTCACAACGTTTCTGCTGCTGAATTTCTCTGTCGTGGCTCTGGCTGTCGCCGGGTATCAGAAGGCAGGCATGAACCTCAGCGCCGTGGTGAGCCACCTCGGGGGCTGATGGCAATTGCTTGGCAAGACATCCCGCTGCCGGCACCACCCCGACACGACCCTGACACGTCCTGCTCGCCTGCAAAGCTGCCTTCATCGACACAAGGCGGAGAATGCTGCCGCGTTAGAAGGCCTGCGTTGCCCGCAAACGATGCCTCTGTTCCGATGCCATGGCTGCAACATGCGCATTGAACGATCCATGGCGACCTACTGGCGCCACAAAGGCAAGTTGCTGTGTTCCTCCTGCCTGGACAGCCAGGACACGATCGGGGCATCGCCAAAGCCACGGCCCCTCGATCCAATCCAGGACAAACAGGAGAACGACGAACACCATTCCTGCTGACGCCCACAACCTCCCACGGCTGCCGTGGACAGCGAAGGCCAGCTGGACTACAACAGCTTTGTAGCAACAGCTACCCATCGTTCACTCCGCCACCCGGGGAGCGCAGCTCGATCCAAGCCAGGGAACGGGGGCTTGGGCATCGATGTTGAGTGATCATGACGTCACTGTTCTGGAACGGCTCAGCATTCGTTCCGCGCGATCGAACATCGGCGAAGCGCGAGGCCGTTGTCCTGCGACTCGAGGCATCTCTGGCAGCCCCGGATGCCAACTCCACGCCCAGGCGCAGAGCTGCCGCTTATCTTCGGCGAAATGGGTTTCATTCGGCCCCTTGATCCATCGAGCAGATGGGGGCCACAAGCAACAACGCCCACCACAGAGTCATGACCGACCACAGCAACAGCCCGCTGCCTGTCCGCGAGGTGGTCCGCGCCCATGCCTATCCCGTCCTTTCCGCTCTCTGCACCTTGAGTCTGATCAGCATCGGAGTGCTGCTCGTGCCACAGGCGGTCAGGCACCATCGCTTCAATCGCTGCGTCGATGCGCAGATCCAGATGCGCAACGCCATCAATCCCGAGAGCCAGCAAGGCCCCGGCAAGGTCAATTATTTAAAAGCTGTCGAGCATTGTGAAGGCCGTTAGGCAACGACCACACAGACAAAGCATTTCCTTCCTGTCAGCACGTTGGGAAAAACAGGTTCATCCGTCGTAGCGAGAGAAGCCGAACAGAGAGCAATGGAGCTGAACACACCCATTGCGATGGCGTTAGAACCAGGAGAGAAGCACAACATCAATGTCAAAAATGCGCGACCTTCTCAATGCACACTTGCTGCCACTCCTGGCGACAGTCTCAACAGGAACGCTGGTCGGCATCCTGCTCATCGTCGATGCCGGCCTGTCCAACCTTGCACAGAATTCTCAACAAGCCAAAAACCACAACGCATGCGTCTACACAATCATGAACATTCCAGCCAACCAAAGGCCGGGATCCATTGAATTGAATGGAATGGCCGGTGCCGTTCGATATTGCAATGGCGGCTGACAAGCCCCGTCTCGCAGGAGGAGACACCTGCCTGAAACAGGATCCTGCCGAATGGGAGTTGGCATTGAGAACACACGCAGCAGATTGCTAGCCAGATCCGATTAAAAAAGGGGCGCTGTCCCACGGCAAGGATTTTTTCGCCCCAACTTTCTAAATTGTCAGCAGTTCATGCCACCACAAACGCCTGATGACTGCGCTATCGCACTCCTCGGTTGTAAGCACTACACCATACGTCTGGTCACTTGTCCTTTCACTCGGCACGCTGCTGATCAGCATCATTCTGATCTATATCGCTCGCTTTCAAGCAAAGCTTGAAATCAAGGATCTGGCTGCGCTTCGCACAATGTTTGATCGGTACCCTGCCTGGGGGAAACGTGCCAGCTGGGCACAGCAAAATAGTTTTGAATCGTTCACGATCCACGCACCAGCAGCACTGCTGGCCGTGATTGCAAGCTTCAACGGTCAGACGCTTCCCGTGATCACCCTGTATGCCGCGTTGGCACACCCATTGTTTCGAGTGGCCTATATCAGCGCCTATGTGTTCAACGTGCCACTCGCCAGATCAGTGTTTTGGATGCTCGGCCTGGTTTGCAGTGGAATTCTGTACTTCACAGGATTCAATGCGCTGATGTGATGGGGCCAGGCAAATCCAGCGTGATGAACGATCGGAAAGCAAAAAAAAGCCGCCCCAGGAGGAGCGGCTGCAGTGTCACTTTTTAAGTGACGTCCTGGCCATCAGCTTCTGAGCGGCAGCAAGGCGTTGCGCACGCAGAAGACGAGCCTGGATCAGAGGGAGAGGAGACATAACGTCGCTCCACAGCGCCCAAGCCCCCGTTGCATGGCTTGAGACGAACTGCACCCGGGAATCCCAGGCCAACGATGGAAATACTTTACCAAGAATCTGTATCGGTTGTGACTGCCGGACCGATGGACCAGTGAAGTGGCCCCGATCAAGCGGATTAGGCTCCTGACTGAGTCCATTGCATCGCATCAGCCATTGCTTTCCATCCTTGCCCTTGGTTTGATGTTGCCCGCGGCTGCTCAGGCGGGCACATGCATGAGCTATGAAGCTGCTTACCAGCTTGAGAGCTTGCTGGCAGAGGGAATGCGCTGGAGAAATGCACTCCAGACTGTCATTGACGAAGGGTATTCCGACGGATCACATGCATGCTTGAAAGCAATCAAGCAGCAGGTCAATCAGTCTCCCTACGCATTTCCAGAGATTGAACAGGCTGTGTACAGACGAAGCGTCCGGTAGGCGACAAGCTCTCCGCACTGCCCCATGGACGACCAACAGACACCCTGTTCTTCATGGGAATGCATGCAGGCTTGCTGAGGTTGGTGCGAACACCTTGCCCGGAGCTCAAGAGGCATCTTCCGCTTCAGAACGGAGAAAGCGTTTGCGCTGAGCCGATTCGTAACCGGTCAGTTCAACCTGTTTTTTGCTTTTGTTCTTACGAATGGTCTTGGCCAAACCCATCAGAAATGGTTGGAGTCCTTTCTTGCTCACTTGGTCTGCTCCGTTATCTGGATCGCGCGTTGTGGTCTCTTGGCCATTCGCGTTTATTTATTATCTCACAGACACTCAAATATCAGGATTTGTGTTGCGGAATGCAAATCCACCCAACCCTCGACGACCTCGGCCATGAGCCCAGGCATCGGTTGGTGGCATCTGGCACATCTCCTGCTGCGGGTCAGGAGTCATGGTTTGTGCATCCAGGGCATCTCTCTCTCATGGACTCCCAAAACAGGCAATGCCAGGACTTGAGCAATCAGCTCGCCGTCTATCGAGCATTCAACAACCGCAGCGCCACGGCAGCTGTTCTGCGACAAATGGCCAGTGCCCAATGTCCGATCGGAGCCTCCAAGCTCCATTGACAGGCCACATCAGGAGTCGGAGGCTTGAGAGGCAGACGGCTTCAGCGAACACTAACCCTGAGCAATCCAGGCGCTGGAGCCCGTTGCATGCTTCAGCGCATTGCCAAGGCCTTCGCCAAAGCCTTCCACTGACACCAGCTCGCCACCCATGTTGCAGAGCTGGAACGTGAGATCGGCAATCTCAGCCGGTGCAGTGATCGGTAGACCGGCGGCTTGCTCGATCAATGAGATGCAGCTGTGGATCTCAGACAACGGTTCATGAACCTGCTGGAGCCCTCATAACTCCCCTGAACCTGATTGTTCAAGGCTCAGCTGCTACCAAAGTCACAACCGCCTTGCGCCGATCCAGAACCTTCATCACCCCAGGGGTGACGCGAATGGATAACACGAGGCTTGTTGAACAACAACCACGACGCTCATCAAGTTCAAAGGGGCTAAGCCGCATCAATCTCTGCCTCGTCGTACAGGGCTTTGAGTTGATCCAACTCAGAAATCAGGTATTGGATCTCGAGCCAGTCCGTCGACAAGTCAATGGCGATTTCCAGGCGTTCAATCTGACGCTTCAGGAGCTCGGGCATCACGCGGGATATCTGTATTTCAATCATGAAACCGCGTTCCGATAGGAATGCAATCCGCCGGGTGCTGATCAGGATTGATCGAAGATTCTCTGCAGCACATTCCGTTCACCCTGGAGTGAGTTCGCTCTCATTGGCTTGCCGAGCGGTCTGGGCTGCCTTGGACGAGCCAGAAAAACCCTGCTGAGCCACCAAGCCTGAAGACCGAGGAACGCGATACCGAGGAGCACCAGCTCAGTGACTCCCTGCATCAGTGGTACTCGCCTGGGTGATCCGGCTTCACCACAGTGACCGTTCCAACT
Organism: Parasynechococcus sp.; assembly: GCF_045559935.1. Taxonomy (NCBI): domain Bacteria; kingdom Bacillati; phylum Cyanobacteriota; class Cyanophyceae; order Synechococcales; family Prochlorococcaceae; genus Parasynechococcus; species Parasynechococcus sp. The sequence continues at coordinate 55,203 of NZ_JBJLJL010000009.1, read as the reverse complement.
TTCTGCCCATTGAACCGCAGCAGCTCATCGCCACTGAACTCAAAACCCAGCCCATCGGCGATTTTGGCGACATCATCCGCTGTCGATGCCGCCATAACAGCTTGCTTGAGGGCCTCGTCAGCCTGCATTTTCAGGATGAACGCCTTGAGCTGATCCAGGGCCATGGCACACCCACACAACGTGGCCAGTGTGGCACTGCAAGAACCTGCGGAACGACGGCTCGTCCGGGGCCAATGAAATCGTGCCCGGCATCAGTAGACTGAAATTAAATCGATAATTCAACATGACCACGACGAGTCCGTGTGCCTGCCTGAAGTGCACATGCCAAGTTGAAGAAACCAAGGCTGTCGTTGTTGGAGGCAAAGTCTTTTGCTCAGAAGCCTGTTCGACAGGACACCTGAATCATGAACCTTGCCATGGGGCAGGATCGTGCGGATGTTCTTGCGGTGACTGAAGCCCCACGTTCAATCTCAGGTGTTTGATACCCCACGGCAATGCCTCAAGGCAGACCCATTAGGGCCAGGCGATATCGATGTTTCTAGTCTGTGGGGAGGAACGACACGGAAACTCACCAAGACTGTCAGAAGTGTCAACCCCTACCCAGTTCGTTAAACGCCAATACAAAAGAGAATGATTCGTAATCGCACTCGCACGCTGAGCCTGATAAACCGTCAAGGCCTTTCAGCGCTGCGCCGTGAGCGAATCAAGCCGAATGCAAGACGAAGCTGTCGCACGATCTGTCATGTATCTGGTCGCAGCAGTGCTTGTGATCGTCATGTTTTCACTGGTTGGCATCTTTCTCCAAGCGGAGCTGAACGAGCAGGCGAAACTCAAAGCGCAGAACGAGGGCCCAATCATGGTTCACTCCACTCCCACACCCCAATCACCACGTGGTTTCTGGGGTCGTACTGACAAGACATGACCCACACCCGTCACGCCTGGGAGACCATTGTGAACGCCAGCCAGAGAAGACGTCGACTCACCTCGTAACAGACGATGGAGAGATTATCCGATTGATCTGACTGAGTTGAGATTGATCACACGTTGATCACAAACTTTCCCTTTATTCATCAAGACAATCATCAAAGTTTCTGGCCGACTCAGCAATTGGCTGGAAGAAAGAGGTGATTGGTTCTGACAACTACTTCACGGCTGATGACACCTTCATCACAGCAAGGCAGTCCAGCACACTCCTATTGCCCATCCCATAGACGAACGTGGTGAATGACTCCTTGATGCACTGGTCACTGGCCTGCTGATGCAAGGGTCTGCACATCAACCTGATGAGTTCATCACGTTCAGCCTTCAATTTCAGTTGTGGAAGAACAACCAAGGCACCTCACAGTCGTGAGCTCAAGTTTTGTTCAAAGAAACGGATCCGACATCCCCCAATTAGGGGATGTCGGACTTTGCTTCAATCCCTCAGTTGGAGGATGTGATTTCAGATCCAACAGATGAAGCCAAGCCAAGGTCCGGATTGAATGAACAAGTCCAGTCATCGAAAGCATTGAAGATCTGTTATTGCTTTGATGCGGATCCAGAGACTGGGGATTGAGCCGAGATAAGGAATCAACCTTGTCGATTGGCTCATCCTTGATGAACTGAGTACGGCAAACCGTCCTGATGATCTGTGAAATTTTCGATAGACCATCGGCATTCAAAGATTTTTGATGACCCTTCATTTATCCAACGGATCCGCGGTCGGAACCATCGTTGATGATGGCACCCACCGTCCATGTCGTGCTTTGGCCTGTCGGCTGAGCATCTTTACTGATGCTGCTGGATCCTCGCTGGATTCCGCTCAACGTCGGCGTGCTCACAAAGAAGAGCTTCTGGATCTGTTCTCTTGACTGGACTGCAGCGGCCCGGTCACGGGCTGGTCCTGCCTTCCTCTGATCAGATGCTTCCGATTGCAGGCCACCACCCATCGTTCTCGAGGCTGACCTGGCGTCGTCGCACCCAAAAACACCACACATGGTGTCCGACCAATAAAAAAGCCTGCCTCTGGGGCAGGCCGGGTGATGGGGATACCTAACTTACCTCCCTTAAGCCACCAGATCTAGTGCTGCAGTGATACACGACACAGAACAAACCAAACTCAACAAATTCCTTGAGGAAATCTTGACGCCCCATATCTGTGGTACATCTCGTACTACACTCATCTCGACACCTCAAGATGTGGTGGTGTGCCGGGTGATGGGGATTACTACGGCCAAGACTCCCGCTCCACCTCTGGAGCGGTTTTTTTGTGCTCACCACACCATTCGCGCCAACCGCAAGCATGGGAGCTGGTGACTTGCGCGAACTGGTCCGAGAAGCTTGGATGACGTTGTCGACACCCGGGAGTCCCCGCCGTGATCGGTTTAACCAGGCTGTATTGCTACAAGGGCGAGCTGTTTCGCCTCGTGGATGTTTGCTCTCGCGATGCGTCTGACGCAGCCGATGCGCTGACCAGGGAAGGATGGACCATCGAAGCGGAGATCCCTGTGTGATCCAGGTGGAATCCCGTCAGTCAGATGGAGCTAAGCCAGTGCGCGAACAGCTTCCTTGCCGTGACCTCATCCGTCAGTTCACCATCAATCGAAGCCAATAAAGCGCCTGGGTGCCTGCGTTCCATCTCCCGACAGGCCTCGTAGGCATCCGACGCGATGACGGGCTCAAACCCTGCGTTTCCGTCAGGCTGCTCGCAGTAGAAAACCTGATAACGATGCATGGACATGAAGTACTTTCAGAACAACAACGTCGGCAATCGTGGCCAGCGGCTGATACAGAAAATCAGCATGATCAGCACTGACATCGAGAGCTGATCATGCTGATGAAATGAACAATCCCTGAACAGTTTTAAACCAGGAGGGGCCGAAGCCCCTCCCAAATCAATCGAACTTGCGATTTGATCAATTGGCAGCGAAGGCCTGCATGAAGGCGGACGCGGTGCGCTGGTTGTTCTGAGTGGCGAAGGAGTTGGTGGACAACGTCGCTGTGGCAGAACCGTTGGCTGTCGCAGATGAATTGGTCTGCGTGCCTGTGGACTTGAACGCTTCCAGGCGATCCAGATTCACGGTGAAACTGGAATTTTCGTCGGAATTCACACTGGCGATGGCACCCAGGCCTTCGATGGAAACCTGACTGTCACTGACAGTGCTGGTCGAACCGACGGACTGCTGATAGCCAGCCTCATACGCTGCGTTGAAGGCAGCGGTCCAGGATGTTCCGCCAACGCTATCTCCGGTGCTGGTCGCTGCTGCCAAGGCAGAGGTCACGATGGCACCCAACTGCCCTTCCTGACCGATGGCGGTGATGGAGTCTTCCGTGGTGAGAAATTCACCCTTGATGATTCCGGTCGCCGACGACTCGTTCGCCGTGGAGGAACTGTTGGTGATGACGTTGTTGTAAGCGGAGCTATAGCTGGAGTTGTAGTTCTGGTTGTAGGACGTGGTGTAGGCGTTCTTGAACTCGTTGAAGTTGCTCTGCTCGGTTTCGTAAGCGGTCTGGCCTGAAGTCCCATAGGAAGCCTGCTGCGAAGCAGTCAGATCCCCCCAAGAGGAGTCGTAATCAGCAGTCCACTCCCACTCGCCCTCACGGTTGTAACTGCCGTAGTTGCCGGTCTCCGTGGAGGACAGGTTCGTTGCCGTCGTGGCTGATTCCCAGCCCGTGCTGTGAGATTCACGCATGGCCGTTTCCGTTGCAACCGAGTTGGCAGCAGCGGAAGCAGCCTGGGTGGCAGCAGCGGAGGAGGAGGTGCCGTTGGTCTGCATCAGGCTGCTGCCTGCCCCCATCTGCATCACACCGTTGGACAAGCCATCAAATTCCTGAGTGGCCGACACGCTTCCGTTCACACCGATGCTGGTGTTGGAGCCGACGTTGAACTGGTTGGAGGTGCCGACGGCATTGTTGAAGGTGGCTGTGCCGGCACCGGAGAAGGTCAGTCCGCCAGGCGTGGTGGCATTGATGATGAACATGCGCTGGGTGGTGCCATCCATGTTCGGGTCATCCGAGCCGGCGACGCTTGCATGAACAGCCGCTGGAGCCGCCAGGAGAAGCGCAGTTAGGAGCAGAGGTGTTTTCATTTTTCCTAAATAAGAAAAACTTTGTGAAGGTGGACTCCCACACCGTGGCTCCTGCTACGGAGCGACCTGAGCCGTTTATAAGGTTTTCTTCAGTTTTTATTTTTTCTACTGATTTAACCCATGGAAGTCTTTGGACTTCAGGTAACAACTCTTTAAATAACCTCTCTTGACGGAAAATAAAATGTGGCTAACTGAGGCTTGCCTCAAGGAAGGCTGCAGACCTTCTTGATCGAATACTCCACACGGTCATCCGAACAACAGAGACCGGCATAAAAGCGCTCCAGTTCGTCGTAGGCCTCGTCGTAACTGCCGAAGCGCAGGCGCGTGATGGCGTCCTCCTCGCTGTCATCGCGAACGATGCGGAAGTTCGTCAAGGCCAGGGTCCATGAGCATCAAAGTCTGGCCTGAAGCGGCAACGTCTGATCGGACAGATCAACCGATCGACGTCCCATCCATCACGATCGTGGAGTCCATCCGCTCACAGCATCTCTGTGACATGGAAACCGGCCTTGGCGTGGACCAGCCGCCACCCCCGCGAGGGGCGACGCCATTTCAGGTTGGTGCTGCAGGGGGGGCGTGGCTCAGGGCGCTGGGTGGAACTGGTTTCAGTGCTCACGCCAGAAGTAAGGCTGAGACAGAGTTTTCAGGAACTGCAGGACCGAACGCAGTGGCAGAGCGGCTGGCAGACGATTCCACCGGACGAACCTGAAAACGCCTGACAGCTCACGAAACAGAGCGGCCGGGATGGGGAGAGGGAAAGAGCTCCGACGTGGTCGCCCGGAGCTGATGATCGACGCGGGCGATCCCCATCACCCGGCATGGGCTGACACTAATCAGGAGAAACCCCGGCGCCAGCACACGCTTCACCAATAGGTCTGGTGTCACTCATTTGGCAATCACCAGATATGGCGTTGACCCGACAATGCAGAATAAAGTTGTCCCCATCACCCGGCCCCGTGCGACGCATGGGGCTTTTTTGTGCCCCATATGTGGCGTAGGCAGATGTCTGATTGTCATAGCGGTGCAGGGCTGTGACGCTTGACGCTCGGAAACTCACTCCCTAGCGTCGCCCTCTTTCAGACGCACGATGCGATCGATTCTGGCCGCAACACTGACTCTGGCGGCTGTGGCACAGCCTGCAGCGGCGGGGATCTTCACTGTGAAACCGGGAACGATCTTCTACTCCCAGCCGGAGAAATCAGCCCGGTTCCAGCTGGATCTTCCAGAAGTACGGGTTCATGTCCCGCCTCTGAAAGACACACAGGGCTTCTGCCAGTTCAAGCTGATGTACAAGATCGCCGATCGCGACAACCCGAAGCTGCCCAAAACAGCCTGGACGCGTTGCGTGGCCACGGACACCGTGATCCTCAACTGATGGGACGTTCCCGACGACTGACGCTGGCTGGCTGGATCAGCCTGATGATCACAACGCTTCCCGCCGCAGCCGAACCATCCAGGGAGGCACGGACCACCCAGTGCGTCATCAACGCAATGGCTCAAGCCTGTGAGGTCCTGCAGACCCCGGACACTCTGGAGCTGAGCCTGGAGGACGGAAGGACCATCGCCGCCCGTCGCCTCGGACGCTGGCGAAGCAGCGGCAAGGGAGCGACAGCTGTGGACAGCTGCAATGTGAAGATCACCCTGCAGAACGACACGGCCTATGGGCTGCTGGTGCGCAGCGCAGAGCAGGGGACCACGCTCACCTGGCCGCAGCTGCAGATCGGGATGCCGGAGTTGCGGCCCTGAACCTCAATCCGAGGTTTTGGTCGCACCTGGACACAGTCCCGCCATTCTCTTTCACATCTGAGCCGATCAGTGGAGGTCAGAATGGCCGCAGGGGCTTGAGACACCCCTCACACGGACGTGAGGCTCCCGGCATTCGCCGGGAGCCTTTTTCTTTGGAAGGTGCTGCGGGGAGCGTGCCAGAGTTAAAAGAGGCTTAAGGAACGGCCGATGCGGCGTTTCATCACATCCCTCAGCGAACAGCAGATCCGGCACGGCTATTCCCTGCTCGCACTGATGGAACATCTCGACCGCGAGCTGGATCTGCTCAATCAGCGCCGGCTGTCAGCCGGGCTCGGCAGCGCAGAAGGCAAGCGACTTGGCAGCATCAAGCGAAGCCACCTGAACAAGATCCGCGACTGCATCAGCGAGCTGGAAACCAGCGGCTTCAATGCCTGGCTGATGGAGCGCCGCTCGGCTTAAGACGCATCGGCCTTCAACCGGCCTCGATCGAAGGCTCCGCCATCCAGCATCAACAGGCATTCACGGCCACAAGGTCCGTTCCTGTGCCCATCCCCGTCGTCTATCACCCGCTCTATTCGGCGCCGCTGCCATCCACCCATCGGTTTCCGATGGCGAAGTTCCGGATGCTGCACGACCTTCTGCTGGCGCAGGGTGTGATCAGCCACTCACAACTTCACCGACCGGTGAGTGTGGCGCGGCGGGATCTCGAACGGGTTCATTCGCGCCGCTACCACGAAGCCTTCAGCGGCGACCGGCTGACACGTCCGGAGCAGCGACGCATCGGACTCCCGCCCACACGGCCGCTGGTGCAGCGCACCTGGCTGGCCGTTGGAGGCACGCTGCTCTGCGCCCGGCTGGCCCTGCGCCATGGCCTGGCCTGCCATCTCGCAGGCGGAACACACCATGCCCATCCGGACTTCGGCAGTGGCTTCTGCATCTTCAACGACTGCGCCGTCACAGCCAGGGTGCTGCTGGAGAGGAACGAGCTGCAGAGCGTGCTGGTGCTGGATCTGGACGTGCATCAGGGGGATGGCACCGCCGCCTGTTTCGCCGATGACCCCCGGGTCGTGACCGTGTCGGTTCACGCGGCAAGCAATTTCCCACTGCGCAAGGTGGCCAGTGATCATGACCTGCCCCTTGCCGATGCCACCGGCGATCAGGAATACCTAGCCGTGATCGGTGACAGGCTGCCCGGGCTGCTGGATGAGATCCGCCCCCAGCTGGTGCTCTACAACGCCGGTGTCGATGCCCACCGGGATGATCGGCTGGGTCGACTCGACCTCAGCGATGAGGGTCTGATGCAGCGCGACAGACTGGTGCTGGATGCCTGCCTGAGGCGCCGCCTTCCGGTCGCGACGGTGATCGGCGGGGGGTACGACACGCTTCAGCCACTGGTGAGGCGACACGCCATCGTCGTGCGTGCCGCCGTCGAACAGGCGCGGCTCTATGGACTCTGAATCGTCATGACCCTGCCCCCCTGGCGGCCTCTGCTGCGCAGCGCCCTTCAGCGCGAAGGCCGCACACCGGCAGCACGCTGGCTGCAACTGGCCACCACGGCAGCGGATGGAACGCCACGGGTCCGCACCCTGGTGTTCCGCGGCTGGGATGCGCAGAGCCGGATGCTGCTCTACACCGACGGGCGCAGCAGCAAGACCGCCGAACTCACCCATCAACCGGCCGTGGAGACCTGCTGGCTGCTGCCGAAGGCCAAACAGCAATACCGGTTCCGCGGAGCCATCGAACTGTGTTCCATCGCGCAGGACCCCGACCATTGCCGCAACCACTGGAAACAGCTCTCTCCTGGCGGTCGGGCGCTGTGGGCCTGGCCGGAGCCGGGTCAGCCCTTCAGCGCCGGGGTGGAGTATCCGGTCGAGATCGAGGAAACGACTCCACCACCTCAGCATTTTTTGGTGCTGACGCTCACCATTGAGCGTGTGGAGCTGCTGGATCTCGGCCATCACCCCCACCGAAGGCTGACCTGGTCCCTGGCGCAGCGGTGGGCCGAACAGCGGCTCAACCCCTGATCACCACCAGCGCTCCACACGCCCGACCGACGGCCTGCCCGGACTGGACGGCACTGTCACCACCGACAGCCGCTGAGAATCCCGCACGTAGTCGAAACGGCAGAAACCGGCACCGGTTCCGGAGCAGGTGCTGAGACTCTTCAACGGCACCTTGGACCACTCCCGCTCCGCCGCGGACGGCTGCTGCTGCGGTGATGGTTGCCAGCCGGCTGCCACCAGAGAGCGATCGGCATCCAGGATGGACTGACGCGCGATGAGCTCCTGCACTGGAGCAGCTTGAGCCACAGACCCCAGCAGTGAGACGAGAACGAGAGGAAGTAGCGAGCGTCCCATGACGGGTCTGGACTTCCCTCTCCCTAGCTATGCACTTTCGCCAAGGAGTGATTCAACAGATTTTTCTCGACTCGCGCGCCGACCGGAGCAGATCCTCCGCGTAACGGATGGTGAGACCCATCTGCCCATCCCAGGCAACGGCATAGCTCCAGTGACCGGCGCGCAGGTCTCCACCGGGGAGCCGAACCGCATCGGTCCACTGCTTGGGTTCCGGTGCGATCACCCCGAAACGCCCACCGCTGTTGTTGCTCACCCGATCGCCCACCCGGAACCGGGCTGCCGGCCGCGGCTGCCGTCGCAGATGCTCAAGCTCAGGATCGGATGCAGGATCACCAGCACCTTCCTCCTCCAGGACATCAATCCCCCCCGTGACCGCCGACTCCGTATCGCCATGCCCCGGCAAGGCGAGATCATGGGGAACCCAGCTGGGATCGGGAAGGGCTCCCTTGAGAAGATGGCCGATGGCCTTGCCCCGGCCGATGCCGTACATCGCGCAGTAAGCGTCAAGCCTCTGGAGAACATCGGGCTTGAGCCAGACCTGAACGGCCCTCGCTTTGGGAGCACCGCTGGATCGGAAGCGGCCGCTGTGATCGCGCGGGTGGGAGTGTGAGCTTGTCAGTGCAGTGATGAACGAATTGACGCCATTTCGCCGAAATGGGCAGCGATGGTCAAGCTTTGCCCACTTAATTATTCCTTAAACCATAACGCATGGTCGAGCTGCCCGGTGGCCGCACCGAGCAGCTCTTCTGGATCAACCGACACTCAGGAGGGGCTGAATGCCGAGGGCGATCACCAGGCTGACCACCACACCGATGAAGGCCTTCCACAGATCGCTTCCGATGATCTTGCCCAGGTTGCCGCTCTCTCGATTGGTGAAGGTGTACTCGAATTCCTGCTCCTTGATGCGCAGAGCGATTTCACGGCCACCCAGCAATCCGAGGAACACCCAGGTGGTGCTGAGCGGAAAGGTGGAGAGAAAGGCCTTGTAAAGAAGGCAGAGACCGAAGAAGAAGTCGATCACCGTTGCCGAGCGGAGGTCGGAGGTGTTGGTCTTCGATCGCAAGACCGCCTGAATCGGGCCACCACCACTGGCGACCAGGAAGCAGAGACCCACGCAAAGAACGGCCGTGCAGATGGCCATCGGGAAGACATCCAGCTTGCGGGGCAGAAACACAAAGATGTTGGCCAGGTCCTGCACCAGCCACATGCTCCAGAGGAAGCCGGTGGAGACCCACTGCAGGCCGTACCAGACCCTGTTGAAATCCTTTCCTTCCTGGGTGCGGCGGAACACCCAGCGCTCCAGCAGCCACATGCCGAGGCCATAGCCGGCCAGTCCCAACGCAAAGGCGAGGAAGTAACCACTCAGGGAGCTGCCCAGCAGCTTGCCGATGTTGGCCGGTTTGAAGGAGGAGAGCACCAGGAAGGAGGTGCTCACCGGAGCTCCCCACTGCGTCAGGGCCAGAACCGCAATGGGTGGAATCACATAAACCCAGCCGAACGGCTCAGGCAGCTCGAACTTCTCAAGCCGGCCCCAGGCCGGATCACCATCGTTGAGAAAAAAGCCCAGCATCAGCACGATGACGGTGACGGAGCAGATGAAGCCCATCTGCACCACCTTCGGGGTGCGGGTCTTGTTCGAGGAGATGTAGGTACCCAGCGTCTGCAGAGAGTCGTTGGCCACCACGGAATACGCCGCCAGCAGGAAGCCGACGATCATCCAGATGTTCACGTCGCCCATGAATCCGTTCCGGGGAGTGGGTTCACAGTGTTTTTAGAGATGAAATCCCTCAGATGGCGTGCTGCAGTTGACCTCAGGCTGTGATCTGTTTGGTTCAGTTGATCACGGTCAGAGTGCGGATTTCGCCGCGTTTGACCCAGGCCGCAAGGGCATTGATATCCGCACGGCTTGGGATGCAGATGCAACCGGTGCCGGGATAACAGTGATGGATGCCCAGGGCGCTGCGTGTGGTCTTGAAACGCGGCTGCAGATCGAACCAGAGATCCGCGCCCCATGGCTCAGGCGGTCCGAGGCGGTAGCGGCCGGCTGGCAGAGGTGCCGCATTGCCTGGGCTCCAGAGCCGGTCGGCATCCTGGCGCTGAGCGATGCCGCTGACCGCATCCCAGCTGGCCAGCAGCAGCCCATCGCGCCGCAGGTCCAGCTTCCAGATCCGGTTGCCATCGGGGAAACGCGCACGCGTGCGTCGTGTGGTGAGCGTCAGGGACCCTCCCTGCAACAGCTCGGCGGTCGGGCCACGCTGACCGGGCGGTGAGCTGTCAACCTTCAGGGGTTGAGCCGTTCGCCCAGCCTGCAGAGAGCTGCTGAGCAGCACGACCAGGGTCAGCAGCACGGCAGCAGCCATGGGGATCGTGGTGGACAGAGCCTTCACTCTGGCGCTGTCAGGATGTCCTGCAGCTGCGGGCGCATGCGTGGAAGTTCTTGACCTCTTCCCTCGCTCGATTCTCAAGGGAACACTGCCGGCTCCTCTGCAATCAACACTGATGCAGCTGAGCGAGTCGGTTCTGAGCAATCCGCAGGCCAGTCCGGATGCATCGCCGAAACTCGCCGGTCAGCTCAGCCAGCAACGCCAGTTGATGCCGAACCAGCCCGGTGTCCAGGAGCTGGCTGATCAACATCTGCTGCCGGCCTGCGACCGCTGGATCCGTCACGTCGTGGACCGTGAACCACCCCAGGGGCGTGGTCCCTGGGTTCAGGGTGGCTACGGACTGCAGATGATCGATCTCTGGCTGAACTGCCAGCGGGCAGGTGATTACAACCCGATGCATACCCATGGAGGCAGCTTCTCGGGTGTGATCTTCCTGAAGGTGCCGAATCAGATCAGTGGAGACAGCTTCGATGGACAGCTCTGTTTTCACGGCCCGGAGGAATGGCATCTCCAGTCATTCCGCACAGGCATGGCTCACTATGTGCTGCCCATTCCCGGCGAGTTCTATGTGTTTCCCGCCTGGCAGCCGCACTCGGTGATGCCCTTCCGCGGAGACGGTGAACGCTGGTCACTTGCCTTCAACGTCGTCGCCGTTCCCGGCCAGAGGCGTCCGCCGGCGATCCGCTTCTGACCAACGACTGGCAGAGTTCGTTGGACCAGCTCCGGGGGATCCGATGGAGTCGACCAGTCCGCTCGATCAGGCCCGGGCTCTCACCGAGGCGATCGAACGAATCGCTGCTGACCTGACGCCCGACGTGATCCGGGCAGCCCGTGAGACCCAGGAGGGGCGCAGAGACCTGGATCGGATGGAATATGCCCTTGGAACGATCGGCAAGGCCCTGGTGCTAACCGACTACTCGATCGACCACGAGAAGGACATGGACAAACTCAAGGCGTTCCGGGCTGCGCAGGGCCAGGGGAGCTGAGATCAGAGCGTCGGCCAGCGCAGCACACGATGGCTGAGCCGACCGCTGGCATCGATCTCAAGCAGCCGGCCACCAGGATCTTCAGCCCGGTTGAGAGGGCAGGGCTGAACGTTCTGAAAACTCTTCAGCGTTGAAGGGGCGCCGAGGAGAGGCACGTCCACGCGATCAGGCCAGCATCCCTCCCAGTGCTGATGGATGTGACCGAAGACCACCGCCCGCAGAGCCTCAAGCGGGAGGAGCAAGCGGCGAAGCGCCCCATGATCGATCAGGTTCATCGTGTCCATCACCGGATGACCGATGGCCATCGGTGGATGGTGCAGCGCCACCACCAGGGGCATCGGATCACCAGCGATCTGCTGAAGGCGTTCGGACAGCCACTGCAACTGACCAGCCCCCAGGCGACCGGCGGAATGACCGCTCCAATGGCTGTTGAGCACAAGCAGACGCACACCGCTCACGACCAACTCAGCCGGCGCGGTGGTGCAGAACCGACCCAGGACCGCATCGAGGAGCAACGGATGGTCGTGGTTACCGGGAACCAGGGCGACAGGACAGTTCACACGCAGCTGCAGCGCATCCCTCAGCCGGGCATAGCCACCCCAGCTCTCGTCCTGGCAGAGGTCACCGGTCACCACCAGACAATCCGGCTGCAGCAGCTCCACCTGGTCGAGAGCGCGATGCCACAGCGGCAGGGCAGGGCGATCGCGCACCCGGGCAGCATCTGCGGCCACCAGATGGGGATCGGTGAGCTGCAGGATGCGCATCTCGCTCAGGCGGATGGGGTCAGGCGTGATCGAGGAACACCTGGGCGGTCGTGCTCTCCAGCACGTGGCCGGAGGAAGCGATCAGCTCAGCGTTGTCGGCAATGAACCGCTCCATCACGCCGGCTTCCGCCTGCATCACGGCGCAGCATCGGCTCGGGTCGTCCTTGCTGACGCCGCGGTACAGAGAGGTGATGCCTGCGGCCTTCTGCAGATCGGCGGAGCCGTCGTAGGTCTTCGCCCATTCATCGAAGGGTGTGGTGATCCTGAAGGTGAGCACGTGTGTTTCCACCAGCAGACAGGGAAAAGGTCGCCCGGAAGGTATCACCACCGTCCGCTGAATTCCGTGTTCACGCCAGGAGCATCCGACACGCCTGGTCTCCACTCTCATTAGTGGTTACTGTTGAGAACAGCAGCCCGGCAGCGTTGTCCATACCCCCGCCGTCGATCTCTGAAAGTGGTGCTCTGCAGCAGGGCCTGCATCAGGGTGGCCGTCGGTTGACGCCTCAGCGGAGGCGAGTGCTGGATCTCTTCGAACGGCTGGGAGCCGGATGCCACCTCAGCGCGGAGGACGTCCATCAGCAGCTGGCCCATCGGGAGATGAAAGTCTCCCTCGCGACCGTGTACCGCACTCTGCGCCTGCTCGCGGACATGGGCTTTCTTCAGGAGCTGGAGCTGAGTGAGGGAGGACGTCGCTTCGAGCTCACCGGAGCGGACCATCGCGACCACCACCACGTGGTCTGCATCCGTTGCGGGCGAACCGAGGAGTTCGAAAGCGAGCCTGTTCTCGCCGCCGGAGCGGCGGCGGCCGATGGATTCGGATTTCAACTGATCGAATCCAGCCTCAAGGTCCGCGCCATCTGCCCGGACTGCAAGCCCTGAGCCTCCGGAGGCTTCCGCTCAACGGGGATGCTCATCACAGGGCATCCAGTAGCGATCCCCCATGCGATGCACACCGAGGCAGCCCAGCTTTTTGGCCTGCTCCTCCGCCTGTTCACGGCTGGGGTAGGCCAGATATCGCGGATTGGTGGTGGAGCGGATCTGGATGAGGCCCATGCTCATCGGGCCGGCCGTGATCACTCCCATGGTGTTGACTCCGACAGCGACAAGACCCATGCCGACAACGGCGGCATTGATCACCCCCATCGCGACAACGCCGATGGAAACCACTCCCATCGGCACCACACCGATGCAGATGACGCCCATCGGCACGATGCCGATGGAGATGGTTCCGAGCGGGGCGACACCAACCGCGATCCGTTTCGGCTTGCTTCCGCAGTGACCTGATTCAGCAGTCATCCGTCAGTGGGCCTGCTTGTGTCCGGCATCGGAATGCTCGGCACACACCATCCACATCGCTCCCATCTGATGTGCTCCCGTGCAGCCGAATCCAGGTGCCGCCGCTTCGGCCTCAGCCTTGGTTTTGAACATGGCTTGTTTGGGCTGTCCGCCGTGATGGTCTGCCAGGGCAGCCGGACAGCCGAGCCCGAACAACACCATCAGGGTGCTGCCAGCAATCCGCGACTTTTGCATCTGGACGTTGTTCCAATCCCACCATCATGGACGCATGTCCTTTTCCCATTCCGACGGCTGGCACGACGTGATCGTGATGACACCTCAGCATTTTGAGGAAGGTCTGGAAGCGGTCCTCGCCGTACGGGACCAGCGAACGGTGCTGCTGAATCTGTCCCGGATGGATCCGGACCAGGCCCAGCGCACCGCCGACTTCGTCAGCGGAGGCGTTCATGCCCTCGATGGTCACCAGCAGCGGGTGGGCGAGAACGTGCTGCTGTTCGCCCCGGCCTCGATCCGGCTGGACTGGCTTTCGCGCGCGGGCCAGAGCCCCGATCCCGACACCGGTCATCCCTGAAGGGCCCCACCGCAGCTGGAGCCGGCGCCGGCGGTGCAGCCGAAGCAGTGGCGATCGGTGTGAATCACCTGGCCAGTGACCACGGTGTCGTCCAGCACCAGATCCTCCAGACGACGGATCCGACCCGACAGCGGCATCTCCAGCTGCTGGTTGAAATCACAGTCATAGAGATTGCCCTGCCAGTCGACACTGAGCAGCTCACGGCACATGACCGCCGAGGCGTTGGCAGGGTTGTGAGCCCCCTCGAGCAGGCGCTGATAACGCTCCAGTTCCCCGCGCAGGGCCAGATCTCGCGCAAACCTCTTGATCGGCATGTTGGCCAGGGTGAGCAGGCGATCGAAGCGGATCCCAAGAACGGCCAGCTCTTTTTTGTAAGCCTCCTCCAGTGGAGCCTGAGCCGGAGGCAGTGATGGTCCTTGCGGGTTGTAGACGAGATGCAGCTCCAGGCGGCCATCTCCGTTGCCGTAGCCAAGAGCATTGAGCTGGCGAAGCCCACTGATGCTGCGTTCAAAGACTCCCTCTCCCCGCTGCTGATCCACATTGGACTCGCTGTAGCAGGGCAGAGAGGCGATCACCCGCACCCCTTGATCCGCCAGAAAAAGAGCGAGATCCTCCTGTCCCGGCTCGGACAGGATCGTGAGATTGCAGCGGTCGATCACGTCGACGCCATCGGCCCGCACCTGCTGAACGAGCTTTCGAAAACCCGGATGCAGCTCCGGCGCTCCACCGGTGAGATCGAGGCAGGAGATGCGCTGCGTCCGTACCGCCTGGGGAATCAACTGCATCAGAGCGTCGGCCATCATTTCCGTGCGCCAGGGTCCGGCGTCCACATGGCAGTGGCGACAGCTCTGATTGCAGCGGTAGCCGAGGTTCACCTGAAGGGTGCTCAACCTGCCGCGCTGCAGGGACGGGAACGGCTCGGAACCGGCAGTCAACGTCAACAGCATCCACAACAAGGTCCGATCTTTTCAGATCGGACCTCGCGATCCGATGGTCATTGACATCCAGATCGTTGTGATCGAGACAATCAGGCCAGCTGATTGCGAAAAAAGAAATTCAGTTTTCAGACGGAGTTACTGCCAAGGGCCCTGGGGCCATGACGTCCAAGCATGAAGTCAGATTGCCCGGGGGCACCTGAGACGATGCATCGGGGAACAGGACGGATCCAAGACCTTGAAACGGTCTCAGACATCCTGATGACTTCTTTCGTGAATTGAGACTGTTGGAGCAGGGACCTGTACGTCAGCACACTCCGTGTTGCTGGCGGGGTGGAGTGTCATCCATCTGGGAGCCTCCGAATCCATGCTGTCACTGTCGTGATTGATCACTCATCTGGCAATGTTCTCGAAGAAACATTGATGCATTCGTGATGTTGCTTCAACTCTCTTAACTCCTCAGACTGAATGCGTTTCCCGGTCCCACTCCTCCCGGTCCTGCCGTGAGAACTCTGCGTCTGGCCACGTGGTGCCTGCTTTCAGCGATGGTGGGGGTCGGCTGTGCCTTGTGGTGGCACGGATGGGAAAACCACCAGGCAGAGCTGCCGGCGGTGATCAGCGACATGCTCGCAGAGCCCGAGCCACCTCCACCTCCACCTCCGCCTCGCGAGGACCTGGTGCGGTTCCACCCGGAACGGAACCTGGACCTGCTTCGGCCGGACGGCACCAACGTGAGCATCGGCTACCACAGCGCTGTCGTTGATCCCCGCTGGATCGACGTTGAATTCTTCGGGGGCTGGAACCGGGAGATGGACGCCAACGAAGACACCGATGCCCTGCTGTTCACGTCGGGGCCGACCTTTGCCCGCGGACGGGGCAACGGCGAGCTGGGGATGCGTCTTCACGGTGACCTGATGCTGGCCAACGGCACCTGGCGGGCTGGGAATCTCACAGCAGCCCGGGAACGGGCCTGGATGGGCATCACCCGGGACGGCGCTCTGGAATTCGGGTACGGCCCGCTGACCCCCGAGCTGGAACAGAACCTTCGGATGTTCATCGGAGGGCTCCACGCCTTCACCAACACCACCCGGGTCGCTCCCGAGACCTATGAAGGGGTCTACGGCGAGATGCATCTCGCTGATGTCCGGATCGTCTACGGGCTGCGGGCGGACGGGAAGCTGGAACTGGTGGAAACCGCCGATGGAGTCCACTTCCGGGACCTGAAGCACTTCGTGGAGCAGAAGGGTTTTCTGGCGGCCTATCTGCCGGATCACGCCTCCAAGTCCCGTCTGATCATTCCCGGGACACGGCCGTGGAGCCAGGAACAGGCGGTCTGGGTCAGCGGGGGCAAGCCCTCGATCACCCAGATGCCCTTCCTGCTGCGGGTCACGCCGACCCGGGAGTGGGTCGATCATCAGCTGCCGACGAGCAGCGAGCCTGAGCCAGCCGCCCAAACCAACTGACATAGGCCGACGGTCCCTCAGGCATCAGCAGATCCAGCCGCAACGGATCCTGCGGATCACTGATCCCGACCAGATGCCCATCGGCCAGGCTCGGACGGTCCACCTCACCATGACTGCTGTCCACCAGGATCACCCGGTTGTCCTGGCCGCTCCAGGCCCCCAGCTCCTGCAGCAGAGTCAGAAAGCCGCGGTCGCTGCCACCCCGCAGCCAGCCCGATCCGTCGGGAGACGCCGTGGACGTCACCGTGTCCCCCACTCCCACCAGGAGAGGCATCCGCTCAGGCGGGATCCGGGTCCGTGCCAGCTCGAGCAGTCCTTGATGGTCGCGAGGCGCCGTCCGCACATGGAAGTCATCCCCCAGGGGTGCCTCCCCCCAACGCGCCGCGATGTGTCGGTTCAGCAGCACCAGCAGCCCCGCTTCCTTCAGGGAACCGGTGAGCATGAACTGGATGTCGGTGGTTCCGACATCACCACGCTCCGCCGGTTTCAACCGTTCGCGACCAGCCGCATCACGGCCAAGGTTCGGCGCCGCATGCAGGAAGAAAGACCCCGCCAATCCGGCATCCACCGCCTCGTTCAGCAGCTGTTCCATCAACGCCTCAAGCAGGCTCTGCAGCTGCCGTTGCCGTGGCACGTCGTTCGGGATCAGACCGAACACCGCATTGAGGTTGACGGTCGGAGACACCTGGGTGTCCAGCACCGCCACATGGGCATACCTTTCGAGATCGCCTGAGCCCACCTCGGGCAGAACCGCCGGGAGCCGTTCCTTCAGCAGCGCTTCCATCCGTGCCGGTGCCGCGGCCAGAAAAGCCATCTCGGCATCGCTCACCCCTGGATGGCTGACGTTGCCGTGGCGATCCTGCAGCTGCACCCCACCCGCTGCCAGCCCAGGCAGGTACAACCCTTCACGCGCTGGTCGCGTCTGATCCTCAAGTGCCTGTTCAACCAGACGGTTCACACCACGGCGCCGCTCGTGTTCGCCGTTGGTGAGCACCACGAAGGCCCCCTCGAGGAGAGCCGCCGCCTCCACGTAGTTGCGATCCATCCGGCGGGTGAGCGGATCCTTCACCAACTGCATGCACACACCATCGAGGTCCTGCACGATCAGCAGGTCATCAACGACGGCCAGTTCCTGCAGCAGCTGATCCGGAGTGAGGCGCGGCATGGCGACGCGGCGGGCCGAAAACCTGGCGATCATGGCCCCCTTCCCAAGGCACGTCATGCATCCCACCTGGACCGAGCAGTGGTGGCCCGTCGCCTACCTGCAGGACCTCGATCCGGCGAAGCCCAGTCGGTTCACCCTGCTGGAACGCGACCTGGTGATCTGGTGGGACAGCTCCGGAGATCGCTGGCGTGTCTTTCCTGACGTCTGCCCGCATCGGCTCGTCCCGCTCAGCGAGGGCAGGATCAACAGGGATGGGCAGTTGGAATGCCCGTACCACGGCTGGAGTTTCGATGGAGACGGACAGTGCCGTCACATCCCGCAGGCCGAGGAGAGCACCCGTCCGGAAGGGCGACGCTCAAGCTGCGCCAGCTTGCCCACGGCCACGGGCCAGGGATTGCTGTTTGTCTGGACGGGTGCGCCCGAATCTGCAGACCAGGAACGTCTGCCGTTGGTGCCGGCTCTGGAGGAGACCCCGGACAGCTGGACCGTTCAGGACACCTTCCGCGACCTGCCGATGGATGCGGTGACCCTGCTGGAGAACGTTCTGGATGTGAGCCATGTGCCCTTCACGCACCACAAGACCGTGGGAAAACGGGAGAACGCTTCCCCGGTTCAGGCGGTGATCACCCGCGAAGGCGAGGACGGGTTCGAGGCCTTCTGGGAGGAGGGGCCACGCAGGGGAACGCTCGGTTCCCAGGCCACCAGGTTCGATGCTCCACAACTGATGTGGCACGACCTGACCGCGAAGGGATTCGCACGCATCCTCACGGTGGTCTACGCCGTGCCGATCCGCCGGGGGGAATGCCGCCTGTTCGCCCGCTTCCCCTTTCAGTTCCAGTCAGCGGTCCCGCGGCTGCTGATCGGATTGCGTCCTCGCTGGCTGCAGCACATCGGCAACCACAAGGTTCTCGAAGACGACCAGATCTTTCTGCATTGGCAGGAGCGCGTGCTGGAGCAGGCCGGCGGCAGCGCAGAAGCGGAACGGGCCTTCTTCCTGCCGACCAGCGCCGATGTTTACGTCACGGCGCTGCATCGCTGGCTGAACGGCAATGGCGGCGGACCCTTCGTCGGGCAACCTCTGCCGCCACGTCTTGAGACCGCAGCGCTGATGGATCGCTATCACAGCCATACGGTGAATTGCCGCAGCTGCTCAACGGCGCTTCGCCGCATCCGGGCCCTGCGTCCTTGGCTCTGGGGAGTTCTGTGGGGTTCAGCGGCCGTGATCGGCATCAGCCCGTTCAGCTGGATTGGCGTGCTCATGGCACTGATCTCAGCCGTTCTGCTCCGGCAGACCGCGCGCTGGCAGCAGGGACTGCTGGCCGGAGACGGACTGGCGCCTCGGAACAGCACGAGGTGATCCAGCACGCGGACAGATCGATCTGCGGTGAACAGCCTTGGCGCGTGAGCACGCGCAAGTCATGGCAGCGTCCAGCCGTCTGTTCTGGCGTCGTCGCAGCGATGCAGGATTTCAGATCAGATCCCGCATTGCTGCATCCACCCTCCCGGGTGCCGGAGACGGTCGTTTCACCCTGGAGCCGCTGAGCAGCGGCCAGCTGGTGCGACGCAGCCGAATGCTGCCCTTCACCGACTGCCTCGCCGCTGGAGGAGCCGATGGCGAAGGGGAGAACATCGTGCTTCTGCTCCGGGATCAGGAGGAGCTGGAGGCACTGATTTTCTACCTGGCCGCGGCCAGGGAGGAGACCCCGGCGGAGATCGCCCGACACCTCTCGTGGTTCGTGGCCGGAACCGGGGGCATCGCTTACATCAACAGCGTCAGCGCCTATTTCAACCACAACATCCCGGCCAACCTGCTGCACCGGCTCGATGGCCCCTGGATGGATCTGATCGCCAGCCGCGAGATCGCCCCAGGGGAGGAGCTGTTCACCGACTACAACCACAACGACATCGCTCCGTTCTTCCGGCACTGGTGCGCTGAAGCCGGGCTGACGGATGCACAGACGTTCCCCCGCGCCCTCTCCCGGACGAGCGAGATCTAGTCGAGCCCCATCACCCGTCGATAGGCCGGTCGATGTTGCGTCGCTGTGATCAGCTCCTGCACAGCCGGATACGGCGTCAGATCCTCCTGAGGGAAGAACATCGGCAGATAGGCCAGGTAAGCGGACACCGCACAGTCCGCGGCCCCCCATCGGTTCCCCACCAGAGGCCCGCCGGAACCCAGCTGACGGTTCAGTTCCTCCATCAGGCGAGGGAACTCCCGCTCCCGGTTGCTGGGCACGAACAGGGCGATCGCCAGCGTGGCGTTGGCGAACAGCAGCCACTGGCTGGTCAGGCTGCGTTCAGCAGCGGTGCGATCCTCGCCGCTGTGGTGATCCTCCAGATGCTGCAGGATCGCCCCCGACTCAAACAGCTTCAAAGGCCCACCGTCGGGCGCCTGGAAGCCGTCGTCCACCAGAGCGGGCAGCTTGCCGAAGGGATTGATCGCCCGGTAGGGGGGCTGACGATGTTCCTGGGCCGCGAGATCCAGCATCACCAGCTCATGGGCAATGCCCTTTTCCTCCAGATACCAGCGCGGCATCGAAACGCGTGTGCGGGGAGCGCCGTAGAGGGTCAGGGACATCAATGGGAAGCAGCACAACGACAGTCTCAGCAGAGGTGGGCTCCGTAGGCTCTCCCCATGCAGAACTCGTTCTTCGATTGCAGTGTCGACGCGGCGTCGATCCGGCGGCGGGTGCTGGAGCTCGATTCAGCCAAGGTGGGCTTCTACAGCGTTGGCCTGTATCCCGCCTCGCTGGCCTACAACTGCGCGATGCAGAACGCGGCCGGGCGTCTGATGCTCGCAGCCCGGCCAGGACGGGACCTGCTCGGGGCCTTCAGCCAGGACGCCATCGACAGCATGGACACCGGTCACGTGGAAACGGTGATCGGCATGGGCACCAGCTCACAGGGTGGCGATCAGGTGCCAAACACCCTCCGGGATCTGATTCAACGCTGCGAACTGGTGGTGCTCAGCGCCAACAGCAACCACGTTGAGGAGGACCTGCAGGAAGCCTGCCGGCTGCGCGATGAGCTGGGGCGCGACCAGGTGGTGCTGGCCTGTCTGGCGGGATCCTTCAACCACGACCCGATTTCCAACACCGCCTATGTGCTGTGTGAGAAGCAGCCGAACCTTGCCTTCTTCTCAGGCTTCCACCGCCATGGAGCTCTGCGCAACCCCTTCGACAGCTTCACCGCCAACTTCTGCCATCCCAATGCGCTGACGGCGATGCTGGGGGCGCAACTGCTGGATCGCCTCTCCCCGAACATCCAGGTTGCGGCGGGCGTTCACAACGTGGAAGGCCAGTACATCAAGGCCGCCAAGAACATGGCTTCGGTGTTCGCCGGTTTCGGCTACGCCTACCACCAGGACAACCCCGGCGTGTTGCCGACGCTGCTGACCCTGCTCCTTGATCAGTGTCTGGATCAGGCCGCCACGGTCTCCATGGCCCGCACCGATCGACAGAAGCTCTACCACCGTCAGCCGATTCCGCTCACGGAGCTCGGCTACGCCGTTCCCCGCATTGAAGCCACCCTGGTGCGCGACGGTGACTTCGAGAAGGTGCGCGATCACACCTTCTCCCAGCTGACCGCGATGGTGGCGGATGTCCGCGGCAGCATGATGCTGCCGGTGTCCGGCAGTCCCACCCGCAACTTCCAGGCTGGTCAGGTCCTGGCGGACAAAATGCGGGAATCGGGGCGCTGCCCCGCCTCCATGGAGGAGCTGGAAGCCTGGTGCGAGCAGGCCGGGCTGCGCAAGGGCGCCCTGGAAGGTCTGAAATCCCTCCGCTACTGGCCCCTGATCGCTCGGCAGTACGCCATCCCCATCCATGACGCGTCGATGGTGAACCTGCTTTACATGGCCGTCTACGGCCGTCCGGCCGTCAAGGAGACCGCTTACCGGGTGATGACAGAAAGCCGCGAACTGTCGAACTACTGCCAGGAGTCGGTCCGTCCCACCCACGCCCGTCGCTACGCCGAGGCGCTCCAGAACCTCGAGGTGCCCGAAGCCATGGATCTGGTCGTCAACGCCGTGATCGCGGACAACGCACGACGCGCCATGCGCGGCGAGGTCACCCTGGAGGAGGCGAACGCCGGGCTCCCCGCCTATCTGCAGCTCATGGACGTGATCGAGAGCCAGCTCGACATCTGAGTCGGCTGCTTTTCTGCACACCACAGACCGGACTCGCCCAGGAACAGCGCGATGGTTCGGGTCTGAGTGTGCTGCGATCGCTGATGACCGAGGCTGTGGAAGCCATCGCCGATCGCTTCCATCCCCGCGAGCGGATCACCGCGATCAGGGCCCTTGGCTCCGGCAATGTCAACGAGACCTTTCTGGTGACGCACGACGGGCATGCCCAGGGAGGAGCCTTCGTGCTGCAACGCCTCAACACCACGGTGTTCGAACGGCCCGATCTGGTGATGCGGAACCTGGTGGCCCTGGGCGATCACGTGCAGCGTCGGCTGGCCTCCCCTCCCCCGGAGCTGAGCGGGCGCCGCTGGGAGGTTCCCACCGTCGTTCGCTGCCGGGAGGACGCCCACTGGGTGGAGCAGGACGGCCAGTTCTGGAGGTCGATCACCTACATCGGAGCCGCCACGACCTCTGACGTGATCCGCGATCGCCATCAGGCCAAAGAGGTGGGCTACGGCCTGGGAATGTTTCACAGCCTGATCAGCGACCTGCCGGCCGAACACCTCGCCGACACCCTTGAGAATTTTCACGTCACACCGGCGTATCTGAAGCACTTCGACTCCGTGGCCAGGCCTGCCTGCCCCGAAGGATCCCTGCTTGCTCAGGCCATCGCCTTCGTGGACGGACGCCGCGGGGGCATCGACGTGCTCGAGGCCGCACTGGAACGGGGAGAACTCCGGCACCGTCCGATTCACGGGGACCCGAAGATCAACAACGTGATGATGGATGAGGCCAGTGGCAAGGCTGTCGGCCTGATCGATCTCGACACCGTCAAACCGGGCCTCGTCCATTACGACATCGGCGACTGCCTGCGGTCCTGCTGCAATCCCGTCGGCGAGGAGGAAACCAACCTCGACGCCGTGCATTTCGATCTCGGACTCTGCGAAGCGATCCTCGACGGCTACCTGACAGTCGCCAGAGGCTTCCTGAGCAGATGGGATCTTCACTACCTTCCGGATTGCATCCGTCTGATCCCCCTCGAACTGGGACTGCGATTTCTGACGGATCATCTGGAGGGGGATGTCTACTTCCGCACCAACCGGCCCGATCACAACCTGCACCGAGCCGCCGTGCAGTTCCGTCTGACGGCCAGCATCGAAGCCCAGATGGACGCAATCCGGGCCCTGGTGCGGAAGCTCGGAGCCGACATCGGGAACGGACACTGAGATGCCTCGCCCTGCCGTGATGCTGCGCCAGGCCTCGCGCCTGGTCCCCTTCGAGGGGGGGCTTCCCTCCGGACTGAAGGTGAGTGCAGAGATGATCTGGAGCCGGGATGGATGGCTTGAGCTCAGCTATGGCGTGCTCACGACCGCCTCCTCCGGTCTGGCGGATCTCGTGACTCCGGATGGGCTCATCGACGGACTGCAGACGAACGGTGAACGCCGTGATGGTCTCTGGACCACCACCTGTTTCGAAGCCTTCTTGGCTCTCCCGGGATGCCCGGACTACTGGGAGATCAATCTCTCGGCGAGCGGCGACTGGGCCCTTTACCGCTTCGATGCCTACCGGCAGGGACAGCACCCCCAGGATCTGGCGGAAGCCCCTCTGATCCGCCTGCGCCGCTGGCACCATCAGTTGCGGCTGGACGCAAGATTTCCACTGACTCCCTGGTGGCCTGAGCAGATCTGTCCTGACCTGGCCCTGAGCTGCGTGCTCGACCGAGGCGAGGCCGGGCTCAGTCACTGGGCTTTACGCCATCCGCAGCACCAGGCCGATTTTCACGACCGCAGCACATTCCTTCAGGCCTGATCTTCGCCGTAAGGTCCAGTCGTCACGCACAAGCGGTCATGCGACTCCGCCCAGCCCTGCTGCTCCCAGTGGTGCTAGCCAGTCTCGGCCTGACCATCACCGCTCTGGGGAACCAGAACAGAGCAGGCGACTCCGCTGCCTCCACACCGGCACCGGCCACAGAACCGATCGTGGCGTCGGCCCCCACCACCCCCGAGCGTCGTTACCCGCGGGTGCCTGCGGATGATCAAGCTGCAGCCGAGCTGCTCCTGAGCGTGGAGTCGGCTCTGCGGGATCCGGCCACGCCTGCCGATGCCCTGCCCGACCTCGGACACCAGCAGCAGGTCATCTATCGGGTGCTGTCCAAGGACCGTCCGCGCTCGCAGAGGGTTGTGGCGGCTCTGCCCGCACGCTGGCGGAGCATCGCGGAACGGCATCTGGCGGCACGGCGGGAATTCCTGCGCATGAGCAGGGGCAGAGGGCCCTCCTCGCTTCCGGCCTGGCGGATCATCCAGCCCGAACCAGCCGAACAGCTGATCTCCTATTACCGCAAAGCGGAGGCGGCCACCGGCATCGAGTGGGAGGTGCTCGCAGCCGTGAACCTCGTGGAAACGGGCATGGGACGCATTGACGGCATCTCGGTGGCGAACGCCCGTGGACCGATGCAGTTTCTTCCCACCACCTGGGCGGAACCCGGCATCGGCGCTGGGGACATCCGCGATCCCCATGATGCGATCCAGGCAGCCGCCCGCTATCTGGTGAGACGGGGAGGCCTCAAGGACATCCGTCGCGGCCTCTGGGGCTACAACAACAGCGACTACTACGGCAAAGCGGTCCTGCTCTACGCCTCTCTGATCCGCGAGGATCCGCGTGCGTACACAGGCCTGTATCACTGGGAAATCCACTTCAATGCCGACGCAGGCGATCTGTGGTTGCCGGTGGGTTACAACGAATCGCGCCGCGTGCCGGTGCAGGACTACCTGCGCCGACATCCGCAGAGCGCACCACCGGCCGACTGAGCATCGCCACCTACGCTGACAACGAGCTTGAAGAGCAGCGCGTGCCCAAGGAAACCTCTCATCGGGGCGATGAACTCAAGGCCCTGGGCTGGACTGCCCAGGATGTCTCCCGCTATGTCGAGCTCTGGGAGTACCGGCAGCGCTGGGGCGCGATGAATCTGGAGCGGGAGGATCGCCTGTTCCTGAGGAAGGCGGAAAATGCTCTTCCCGCCATCCTCTCAGGCAGGGCCGCCGCCAAGAAACCCACCCAGGACAAGACCTACTACAAGTGGCTGAGCTTCCACCGCGATGCGATGCGCTCCGCTGAAGCGGAGATGAGCATCGCCGAGGAGGAACAGGGGGCCTGGCCGCTGATGCTGGAGACCGAACTGCGCCTGCTCGATCACTACGCCCCCGTGCTCGGTCTGCCGGACACCCTCAAGGCCAAGGGGCTGGGCCCGCTGCGCGAGACCCTGGCCGGGCAGGCAGCGGAACTGGGAACCATCAAGGACTATGACTTCGAGGCAGCCCTCAACACCCTGAAGGAGAAGGAACCGAACCGCTGGCGTCACCTGCGCGATGGCGAAGGCGCGGACCGCCGTTACCCGGTTCTCTCCGCCGACACGGCGGTGCAGTTCCGCAGCACCGCCCTCAGCGAAATCCAGGCTTTTCTGCGCGGAACCTTCCCATCCCTGGCCGAGACCGACAAACCCGAGCTACAGGACAACTAGATCGGAGCGACGACGCTCCCTCCCACGCACGATGTCCCCTCACTTCGAAACCCTCCAGCTGCATGCCGGCCAATCGCCGGATCCGGCGACCAACGCCCGAGCGGTGCCGATTTATCAGACCAGCTCCTATGTGTTCAATGATGCGGAGCACGGCGCCAATCTGTTTGGCCTGAAGGAATTCGGGAACATCTACACCCGTCTGATGAATCCCACCACAGACGTGTTCGAGAAGCGGGTGGCAGCACTGGAGGGCGGCATGGCAGCCGTGGCCACCGCGTCGGGGCAGTCGGCCCAGTTCCTGGCGATCACCAACTGCATGCAGGCAGGAGACAACTTCGTCTCCACCTCGTTTCTCTACGGGGGCACCTACAACCAGTTCAAGGTGCAGTTTCCCCGCCTGGGCATCGACGTCCGGTTCGCCGATGGCGATGACGTGGAGAGCTTCGCCGCACAGATCGACGACAAGACCAAAGGGATCTATGTCGAGGCGATGGGCAATCCCCGCTTCAACATCCCCGACTTCAAGGGCCTCTCCGCTCTCGCCAAGGAGCGAGGCATTCCGCTGATCGTCGACAACACCCTCGGGGCCTGCGGAGCCCTGCTGCGCCCGATCGAGCATGGCGCCGATGTGGTGGTGGAAAGCGCCACGAAATGGATCGGAGGCCATGGCACCAGCCTTGGTGGCGTGATCGTCGATGCCGGCACCTTCGACTGGGGCAACGGCAAGTTTCCACTGATGAGCCAGCCCAGCCCGGCTTATCACGGCCTGGTGCACTGGGATGCCTTCGGCTTCGGCAGCGACATCTGCAAGATGCTCGGCGTTCCCGATAACCGCAATGTGGCCTTCGCCCTGCGTGCCCGCGTGGAAAGCCTGCGGGACTGGGGTCCGGCCCTGAGCCCCTTCAACAGCTTCCTGCTGCTGCAGGGACTGGAGACCCTGAGCCTGCGGGTGGAACGCCACACGGAGAACGCCATGGCCCTGGCCAGCTGGTTGCAGCAGCATCCGAAGGTGGCACAGGTCAGCTATCCCGGCCTGCCCGCGGACCCCTACCACGAACGCGCCAAGGAATATCTCACCGGGCGGGGCATGGGCTGCATGCTGATGTTCTCCCTGAACGGCGGCTATGAGGATGCCGTTCGCTTCATCGACAGCCTCAAGTTGGCGAGCCATCTGGCCAACGTCGGCGATGCCAAGACCCTGGTGATCCACCCGGCCTCCACCACCCATCAGCAGCTGAGTGAAGCCGAACAGGCCTCCGCAGGCGTGACACCAACCATGGTGCGGGTCTCCGTCGGTCTGGAACACATCGACGACATCAGGGACGACTTCGATCAGGCGCTCGCCGTTCTCAGCTAGATGCCGATGACAGCCCCATGGCACTGATTCTTCCCCGCAGTTATCACAAGATCGGTGCGGTGGAACGCAACCGGATCTCCTGGATCGAGCCCGAGCAGGCGGAGCGCCAGGACATCCGGGCTTTGCGGATCGGAATCCTGAACATCATGCCCCTGGGCAAGCAGTACGAATTCAACCTGCTGCATCCCCTGGGGCTTTCCGTGCTCCAGATCGAACCGATCTGGATCCGTCTGCGTTCACACGCCTACCGCAGCTGGGACCAGGAACACCTGGATCAGCTTTACGTCACCTGGGAGGAAGCCCTGGCGCAGGGCCCTCTGGATGGTCTGATCATCACCGGGGCTCCGGTGGAGCATCTGCCCTTCGAGCAGGTGACCTACTGGAGCGAGCTGGTGGAGCTGGTGGGAGAGGCCCGCAGCAGCTGTGCCAGCACCCTGGGACTCTGCTGGGCGGGATTCGCTCTCGCTTATCTCGCCGGGGTCGACAAGATCCCCTTCGAGCGCAAGCTGTTCGGGATCTACCCGATGCGAAGCCTGGTTCCAGGCCATCCGCTGATGGGGACGCAGGATGATCGCTTCTTCTGTCCGCAGAGTCGCCATGCCGGCCTCTCCGATGCAGCGATGGAATCAGCCCAGCGTCAGGGACGCCTTCGCCTGCTCTCCCATGGCGAGCGGGTTGGATACACGATCTTTGAAACCCCGGATCAGCGACAGCTGATGCATCTCGGCCACCCGGAATACAACGTGGGGCGCATTCTTGGAGAGATGGAACGAGACCGGGCTCGGGGCGATGTGCCGCCTCCGGAGAACTTCGATGCGGATCATCCCCAGACGCTCTGGCGGTCGCATCGCAACCTGCTGTTTCAGCAGTGGCTCTGGTTCTGTTATCAGCGGGTGAGTCTGACCGCCTGAGGCTGAAGGGCCAGGCTCTCGGAACGCTCCGGAGCAGCCTTGCGGTTCAGTTCCCGCTCAAGCGTGGCGATGCGACGTTCCCTCAGGCAATGTCGACAGCCCCCCAGGGTCTGGAGGTGCTTTTCCGGGGTGATGCAGATCAGCTGAACCGGATGGCGTCGGCAGCGGATCTTGACCGGACTCTTGTAAGCTGCGCCAGCGCATTTCGCTGTAGTCGAACTGATCGCCGAAGCGCTGCTCCGCCCGCTTGAGGAATTCGGTTTCGGTGATGCGTGCCGCCATCACGGAACTGTATGGGCTGGTTGCCGCAGACCGAGCAGGCCTGTCATCCCCCTTCACGGAGCCGGCAGCCCCGGAGGCAGGGCGATGAGGGGCTGTGCCTGCAACACGAGACGGTCCTGAATCATTCAGGCTGGCGCCATCGACAACCAGGGTGGATGTCATGAACAGTCCGGACATGGCACCGCCTGTGTGCCCGAGCCGGCAGCCCTGGACGCTGCACCGAGGCTGGTTGCCGCCGGAGCGGAGCAACGTTTGGCAGCGCACCATCACGCAGGAGATGGCATGGCAGCAGCCGATGGTCCAGGTGTACGGCCGCCGACACGCCGTGCCTCGCCTGACGGGGTTCCTGGCCAGCGAAGGACTGCGTTACCGATACAGCGGCACGACCCACTGCGGTGAGGGCTGGCCCAGCTGGTTCGAGCTGCTGCGGCAGCAGGTGAACGAAGCCTGCGGAACGTGCTTCAACGGATGCCTGCTCAACCTCTACCGAAACGGTGAGGACCGCATGGGGTGGCATGCCGATGACGAACAGGAGATTGACCAGACCCGGCCGATCGCCTCACTGTCGCTGGGGGCAACCCGCGATTTCTGCCTGCGCCATCGCCAGGACCCTATGCGGAGGGAGACCCTTGCCCTGGCGGACGGCGACCTGCTGGTCATGCATCCCGGATGCCAGCAGCAATGGATGCATGGGGTTCCGAGCCGGCGTCGAATCAGGACATCACGCGTGAACCTGACCTTTCGCTGTTTTCTTCCCTGAACGTTCCGGGAAGTCAGCAATGTTGCAACAGTTTCCGCCAGTGGATTGATCTGCCGTGTGCACCTGGGGAGCTGAGCATTGGATGAGCTCAACGGCAACGATCAGCGCAGGCTTGCAGTAAGACAGCACGCGTCAATCACTTGTATCTGACAACACATCAAACAACAGAAAATCCTGCAGCAACCGAGGATCCAGAGGGCCTAGGCAGAAGTACAGGACTTCACACCACCTGATTGATGCGGTAGCCGATCACGGTCAGGACTGTGATCAAGAACACCAGAACAACGGACCCAACGAGATCAACCTCTCCCATCGACATCTCCGACGAAACCCACAGCTCCAATGTAACGACGATCCATCAACCGTCACAAGGTGGAATCCCGCCCCGCCGACGCGCTCTTAACAAAACGTAGGAAGAAAGATGAATATTTTTGAGCGGCACTTTGTTGATCACTGCCGCACTTCAAATCATCACGCCTGATTGAACAGAATGGTGACCAGAACACCCCAGATCGGGGCTGTCAGCGCAGCACAGACCGTGCTCCACAGCACAAGCCCGGCCGCAAGGTCCTGATCCCGTCCTGCGGACTCGGCGATCAACAGCAGGGAGATGGCCGCCGGAGCAGCACCCTGAAGCGTCAGGGCCTGAATCATCAAGGGATCAAGCCGCAGCAGCAGACCGATGCTCAGCAGCAGCAGCGGGTAACCGATCAGCTTGGCCAGCAGCACCGGAGCCACGGAAGCCGCCAGAGGCCCCGGCGCCCGACGATCACGGGCGATGCTGCCAAGACGCAGACCCACCACCGCCAGAGCGAGAAGAATGACCACCTGCGAGGGGATCCACATCGCCTCGGCGACCCCTGCACGCCACGGGGTCCATTGAACGAGCAGAGCTCCGGCCAGCCCCCTCACCGCCGGGCTGGCGGTGAGGCTCATGAGCAGCCTGATCGCCCTGCCGCCCTCTCGGGGAGAAGGCGCCGCGATCAGCATTGGACCGACACTCCAGGTGAGCAGCGTCGCTCCGAGGTCGTAGCCGATGCTGATCGGCAGAGCCGAGGCGGGCAGAAACGCCAGCGCCAGCGGGATGCCCACATAGGCCGTATTGCCGACGCAACTTCCGAGCCTGCTGCAGGGACCGGGAAGCAGGCGACGCAGCGGCGGGACCCTGGCGCCGACCACGAGCACCACCCCGATCGCCGCGGCCGCCAGCAGCGCCGCCTGCAGCATCTGGCCGCTCAAGCCGCCCTTGAGCAACAGGCCCATCACGCTGAGCGGCACACCGAAACGCACCAGAGGCAACGCCAGGCGACCCGAGAGATCGGGATGGCGTCCTCCGATCCAGAACCCGACCAGAAGACAGGGGATCAGGCTCAGCAGCATGGCGTGAAGGTTTCCAAGGGCCGCCGGCACGACCGCACCACCCCTGTGCCAGGGTGGCAACCGTCCATCGACTGACCGCCATGCTCCGTCGAACTCTGCAGCGGCGTTTTGAACAACTCAGGCTGCGACTGTCCGAACAGGTGCAGACCCTGCCCCTCGGCAACGACAGCTGGCTGGACACCGAGCGGGAACTGATGGCCGTTGAACGAGCGCTGGCACGGATGCCGCTCTGCGAGAGCTGAAGGAAGCGGCGGCCGGAGGCGCATCGCGTACGTCACATCATCTGTCGCAGAAACCGGCGGCTGCGCTCTTCCTTTGCATTGCTGAAGAAGGTCTCCGGGTCGGAGGTCTCCACCACCTTGCCCTGATCCATGAACATCACCCGGTCCGCCACCTCCCGGGCGAAACCGAGTTCATGGGTGACCACCACCATCGTCATGCCGCCAGCCGCCAGCTGACGCATGGCATCCAGCACCTCCTTCACACGCTCGGGGTCCAGAGCGCTGGTGGGTTCATCGAAGAGCATCACCTCCGGATCGAGGGCCAGGGCACGGGCGATCGCCACGCGCTGCTGCTGGCCGCCACTCAGCTGGGCCGGATATTTCCTGGCCTGCTCGGCGATCCCCATCTGCTCGAGAAGATCAACCGCCCGCTGCTCCGCCAGCGACGGAGACATCTTCTTGACCTTGATCGGAGCCAGGGTGATGTTGTCGAGAATCGACAGATGCGGGAAGAGATTGAACTGCTGGAACACCATTCCCACCCGCTGCCGGATCGCCCGCACCTCCCGTTCGTCGTGGCTCGCATCCAGGCGCATCCCGAGCACATCCAGCCGGCCCGAATCCAGCGTCTCCAGACCGTTGAAGGTTCGGATGAGGGTGCTTTTGCCGGATCCGGAGGGGCCCATCACCACCAGAACCTCTCCGCTGATCACCTCGAGGCCCACCCCATCGAGAGCCCGCTGGCCTGGGGTGTAGCTCTTCACCAGATCGATGGCTCGGATGGCGACGGTCATCAGGAGGAACGGAGGGGGTCGAGCTGGATCTCCAGATGGCGGGCCAGCAGCGCCATGGCGGTGCAGGCCAGCCAGTAAACCGCAGCCAGCCACACATACACCTCGAGGTAGCGGCCGATGAACGCCGGATTGGCCAGCAGGCTGCGGCTGATTCCCAGCAGTTCGACGAGGCCGAGAATCGCCATCAGGCTTGTGTTCTGAAGCAATCCCACCGCCTGATTGGTCAGGGCGGGCAGAGCGATGCGCAGCGCCTGGGGCAGCACCACCAGTCGCAGGCTCTGGAACGGCGAGAGTCCCAGAACCGCGGCCGCTTCCGTCTGCGTGGGTGGGATCGCCTGCAACCCACCACGCACGTCCTCAGCGATGTACGCCGCAGCGAAGAGAGCGAAGGCGATCACGGCTCTCAACACCCGGTTCAGTTCCAGCCCCGGAGGCAGAAACAGGGGAATGAGCAGCTGTCCGAAGAACAGCACAGCGATCAATGGCACCGCCCGCATCACCTCGATGTAAGCGGTGCTGGCCACACGCAGCACCGGCAGGTCGCTGCGCCGTCCAAGCGCGAGCAGAACCCCCGCCGGAAGACTCAGCAGGGCGCTGCAGACGGTGAGCAGCAGCGTGAGGCTGAAGCCGCCCCACTCACGGGTGGGCACTGGCTGAAGACCCAGTCCACCGGCGAGAAGCACCACTCCCAGCGGAACCATCAGGCTCCAGAGCGCCGGAAGCCCCCGACGCAGCCAGCCGCGTCGGGGGCCCATCAGCGTGATTGCGGTCATCAGGATCAGCAGAGCGATCCACACAAGGGGCCGCCAGCGCTGATCCGGTGGATACCCCCCCACCGCGTACAAGGGCAGATTGGCCGTGACCACCGTCCAGTCGGCGGCGAACAGCAGCCAGTGCACCCCGCTGAAACCGACCCATCCGAGCAGGGCCAGCATCAGGAGCGTCAGCAGTCGATCGATGACGCGGTTCATCAACGGCTCCCCTTCAGACGTCCAAGCACCAGACCGTTGAGCACGGCCATGCCGCTGCTGATCAGCAGATTGAGCAGCAGAAAGCTCAGCAGCAGCAGCAGAAAGCCCTCGATCGCACGGCCCGTCTGAGTGATCGTCGTGTCGCTGACGGCGTAGAGGTCAGCGAAGCCGACGGCGATCGCCAGGGTGCTGTTCTTGGCCAGGTTCAGGTACTGGCTGGTGAGGGCCGGAAGAATCGCCGGAAGCGCCTGAGGCAGAACGATCCGCCGCATCCCCAGCCCCTCACCGAGGCCGAGACTGCGGAAGGCCTCCCACTGCCCTCTCGGCACGGAATTGAT
The DNA here is from genome assembly GCF_045559935.1 of Parasynechococcus sp. Lineage (NCBI taxonomy): Bacteria > Bacillati > Cyanobacteriota > Cyanophyceae > Synechococcales > Prochlorococcaceae > Parasynechococcus > Parasynechococcus sp. Next base: position 22,812 of record NZ_JBJLJL010000009.1, on the reverse strand, counting down.
CCCACCCCGCACGATCTCGGCGATGGAGGCACCGGTGAACACCGCCAGACCGGTGAGCACGGCGCAGAACTCGACACTCAGATCCAGCCCCAGAAGACGGATGCCCTGGTTGGACAACCCGATCAACCCGCCGACAGGAGTCTCCGGAAGCCCCAGAAACCCAACGAAGTACCAGAACATCAGCTGAAGCAGCAGCGGCACCTGACGGATCAGGGCCACATAAGCCGCCGCCAACCGGCGGAGAAGGCGGTTGCCACTGCTGCGGGCAGCCCCTGCTGCAACACCCAGGAGTGTGGCCAGCACGAGGCCGCTGAGGATGACCTTGAGGCTGTTCAGCCAGCCGATGGTGAGAGCCCAGGCGTAGCTGTCCGAGGGGCTGTACGGCAGAGCCGTCTCTGCAAGAGCGAAACCGGCAGGACGCGCAAGCCAGCCGAAGCTCAGACCCAGTCCGGTGCGGATCAGGTTCACGGCGAGATTGTTGATCAGGACCGCGGCCAGACCGAGGAGCAGTGCCGCGGCAGCGATCTGAATCCAGAGTCGGCGATGCATCGCGGCAGGTCCGTCAGGAGAAGGGAGGGGAAACCATCAGGCCGCCGTCGCCAGCCAGACGGTTCACACTCCGGGGAATCGTCACCGCACTGTCGCGACCGAGATGACGGTCGTAGATCTCGCCGTAATGACCGGTCGCTCTGATCACCTGAACCACGAAATCATCGGGCAGTCCCAGCTTGCTGCCGAGCCCACCGTCCACCCCGAGGAAGCGGCGAAGGGCCGCCTGGCTCGGATCCGCCTGCGCCGTCTTCAACACCTCATCGACATTGGCCTGGGTGATGCCGCGTTCCTCCGCCTCGATCAGAGCGAAGACCACCCAGCGCATCGCATCGGCCATGCGCTGGTCGCCTCCCACCACCGCGGGAGCCATCGGCTCCTTGCTCAGCCGCTCCTCGAGGATCGTGTGCTGCTCGGGATCCGGAAACCCTGAGCGGGCGGCGGCCAGCTGCGTGAGATCCGAGGTCATGCCGGCGCAGCGCCCCTGCAGATAGCCGCCCACCACCTGATTCAGATCCTGGTATTTGATCGGGGTGTACGGCAGCTGACGCGTCTCGAAGACGTCGTTGAGGTTCTGCTCGGTGGTGGTGCCTGAGCCCACACAGATGGCCTTGCCTGACAGCTGCTCGAGAGACGTGACGCCACTGCCGGTCTTGACCATCAAACCCTGACCGTCATGGAAGACGATCGGCCCGAAACTGAGTCCGTTGCCTCCGGAGGCATCCCGGCTCAGGTTGAAGGTGGTGTTGCGGGAGAGCAGATCGATCTCCCCGGAGCGCAGGGCTGTGAAGCGTTCCGGGGCCGTCAGCGGCCTGTACTGGATGCTGTCCGGATCTCCGAGGAACGCCGCAGCCATGGCTCGGCAGATATCGATATCGAAGCCTTCGTAGCCGCCGTCCGGCCGCAGAAAACTCATGCCCGGAATCTTGCCGCTGACGCCGCAGATCAGCTCACCGCGCTGCTTCACGAGATCCAGACGCGTGCTGTCGGCACTGCCGAGGGAGGCACAGGAACTGAGCAGCGTCGCCAGGCCCCCGAGGGCGCCGATCACAACGCGGATTCCGGATCGGGTCATGGCCATGGGACAGATCGGGTGGGATTGTCCCAGATCCGGGCTGAACCCCATTGAAGCCTCTAGGTTCTGCAGATCCTCAGTTCCTTCTTCATGCCCGCCATCCGGTGGCTGGTGGCACCCTTGATCAGCCTGCTCTTGCAGATGCCTGCGATGGCCTGGGAGGAAGGCGACCGACAGGCTTACAACAACAAGATGGCTCTGCTGAAGGTGCTGGTGGATGGTGCCAAGGATCGCGCCACCAGCAGCGGCGACCTGGAGACCCTCTGCATCCTGATGAGCATCGGCAATGACGTGACGCTGCGTTACGTGCAGCTCAACCCCGCGGATCAGGTGATTCAGACGCGATTGGCCGGGATGCGCACCGATCTGACGAGCTGCCTGGCCGTTCTCTACAACCCTCTGGCCTCCCGCTGAGCCGCCATGATGCGGTCATCCGAGAACGCCTGATGGACACCGACCTTCTGCTTCCGTTGATCGGTGGTGGCGTGCTGATCCTGTTGATCGTGGGAGGCACGATCGTCATCGTCCTGCGCCCGAGTGACACCCCCCAACGCTGATCAGGCGTGAGCACTCTCCTGACCACCGATCCGCTCGAACAGATCGAGGCTTTCCTCGTTGAGACCGACCACCGAGACCGCTGAACCGCCGACGCGGAACTTGCGGATCACCTGGTCGAGAGCCGCCACGCCACTCTGATCCCAGATGTGAGCGGAGGACATGTCGATGCTGATCCTGGCCGGGTGATCGTGCAGATCGAATCCCTGCACGAAATAGATCTTGCTGACGAAGAACAACTGTCCCTTGACGCGGTAAAGCCGCTCGTCGTCGCTGAGATCGACCGTTTCCACCTGAATCACCTTGGCCACCTTGCGGCTGAACAGGATCCCCGCCAGAGCGACGCCGGCCAGCACACCAAGGGCCAGGTTGTGGGGGGTGGTGAGCATCGTCACCGCAAACGTCATCAGCATCACGGAGGTATCGCTCTTCGGAATGCGGCGGATGTTGCGCAGTCCGTTGAGATCCGCCGTGCTGACGGCGATGCTGATCATCACGGCCACGAGAGCCGCCATCGGGATCTGCTTCAGCCAGGGGCCGGCCAGCAGGATCATCGCCAGAAGGCTCACACCGGAGAAGAACGTGGAGAGCCGCGTGCGCCCGCCGTTGTCGACGTTCATCACCGACTGACCCACCAGCGCGCAGCCCGCCATGCCACCGAACAGGGAGGAGACGATGTTGGCGATGCCCTGCCCGCGGGCCTCGACGTTTTTGTCCGTGGTGGTGTCCGTCTTGTCGTCGAGGATGTCCTGGGTCAGGAAGGTTTCCATCAGACCCACCAGGGAGATCGCCAGCGCCGTGGGAAGCACCATCCCGAGCGTGTCGAGATTGAAGGGGACGCCCCCCTCCCCGAACGGCAGGCTGAAGGAGGGAAGTCCGGAAGGCAGCGCCCCGAGGCTGCTGACGGTTGGAATCTCGAAGCCGAACCCGATGCTGATGGCGGTCAGCACGATGATCGCCACGAGCTGAGAGGGCACCACCCGCGTCAGTCGCGGCAGGCCATAGATGATCACCAGTCCGATCAGCACGAGCACGAGCACGATCGGGATCTGCCCCCCGTGGGGAAGTCCGGCAGTGGCCTCACCGTGATGAACATCCAGCCCAAGCTGCGGGAGCTGCGCCTGGAAGATCAGCAGCGCGAGCGCATTCACGAAACCGCTGAGAACACCCTGAGGAACGAATCGCATCTGATAGGCCAGACGCAGATAGGCCCACAGGAACTGCAGGACTCCAGTCAGCAACCCAGCCACCATCAGGTACTGCACACCCAGACCGGCCCCCCTGGCCTCCCCGGTGGCCACCAGACCGGTCATCAGCAGCGCGGTGGAGCCGGTGGCGGAGGTGATCATCGCCATGCGCCCCCCCACCACCGCGATGGTGAGCGAGAGACAGAACGCACCGAACAATCCGACGGCGGGATCCACCCCGGCGATGCCGGAGAAGGCGATCGCCTCCGGAATCATCGCGAACGCCACCACAAGACCGGAAAGGAGATCCCTGCTCGGATTGGCGAACCATTGATTCACCAGCGAAGGACTGGAGCGTTGGGCCATGCTCTGTGACGCCGCGGGCAGCGGCGACCGTAGATCACAGCTGAGGCAGGTTGCCGGCGGGATCCAGACGTGCCTTCAGCAGCCGCAACTCCGACAGCCAGGGACCGAAGGCCAGCTCCAGTTCCCGTTGGTGAAAAGGCAGATGGTCATGCAGCTGGGCCAGGTGAACACCGGGACAGACTGTCTGGAGCAGCGCCCAGACCTCCTCGAGCCAGGCCAGGCTTCGCTCACGCGCCTCGGAATCGCCGGCCGACCAGACCGCCGTGATCCAGGGTTTCCAGACCGCATCGCGGTGCCGGAACGCCGAGGCATTGACCGGCACTCTCGCGGTGGCTCCACCGAGCTGCTGGGCCGACAGGCTGCAGAAACCGTCCGGGCTCCGGCGCATCAGCCTGGTCAGATCCGGCACCAGACGCCCCCAGCCCGCAGCAGCTGCCGGACCCAGCAGACCGACGACCTCACCATGGCGACGGTTTCCATCAACCGGAGACGATGCCAGCGAGGGCAGCTGATGCTGGCCGGCGATGGGCACTCCCCCCTCAAACGGCTCCAGGCTCACCTGCAGCCCCTGCACCTCGGATCCGCGCCAGCACCACTGCAGCGATTGCACATCGGGCCAGGACTCCGCCTCGGCGATCCACTCCCCAAGCTGTTCCGGCGGACCGGAACGCCGTGCCACCCATAGCGGAGTCAGCGGCAGACAGGCCAGCGTGACGTCGGTGACGATCGCCAGAAACGGTGCTGCACCGCACAGGGCCCGCCACTCCGGATGATCTGAAGGCTGCAGCGCGAAGCAGCGGCCGTTGCCCCAGACGCCGCGGATCTCGCTGAGCTGGTCGATGGCGAGTCCCCGGCGACGACTCAGAGGTCCCATGCCTCCGGTCAGCACATACCCCATGCCGGGATGCCCCGACAGGCCGGCCGTGATCGTGAGACCCTCAGCCGCCAGCACCTCGAGCAGCGACCCCATGGTCCGCCCCGCACCGACCCGCACCGTCGTGCGATCAGGGGACAGCGTGAGGTCCTGGAATCCAGGACGCAGATCGAGACTCCAGCAGCCGTCGACAGCGCAGCGGGAACTGGTGCCGCCACTGCAGACCCTCAGCGGACGGGGGCCACTCCAGGCCTGCAGCAGGGACGGCAAGTCGTCTGCCTGCGGAGAGATCACACCGGCGATGGCCGCATCAGCCGCCTGGAGATTGAACAGATCCGACATGCACAGCTGGCCCCGCTTCGGCGAATAGGGTCAACCCATTCGATCAGTGGACCCAACGTCTTGACGGATCTCAGCACCGCAGGCTCCGAGGACAAGCTCGGGGTGCTGATCTGCGGCCATGGCAGCCGCAACCGTCTGGCGGTGGAGGAATTCGCCGGAATGGTCGAACAGCTGCGGCCTCGGCTGGCCCCGATGCCTGTCGAACACGGCTATCTCGAATTCGCCCGCCCGATCCTGCGCGACGGCCTTGAGGCGCTCAGGCAGCAAGGGGTGAACCGCATCCTGGCGATCCCGGCGATGCTCTTCGCGGCAGGGCATGCCAAGAACGACATCCCTTCGGTGCTCAACACCTACACGGCGGAAACCGGCCTTCCGATCGATTACGGGCGAGAGCTCGGTGTCGATCGCCTGATGGTGGCGGCAGCGGGAGCCAGGGTCCGAGAGGCGATCGAGCGTCAGAGCGATGACGTACCGCTCTCGGAAACGCTTCTGGTGGTTGTCGGACGGGGATCCTCCGATCCCGATGCCAACTCCAATGTGGCCAAGGTGACGCGAATGCTTGTTGAGGGCTTCGGTTTCGGCTGGGGGGAAACGGTGTATTCAGGGGTGACCTTTCCGCTCGTGGAGCCCGGACTGCGCCACGTCGTCAGGCTCGGCTTCCGCCGCATCGTGGTCGTGCCGTACTTCCTGTTCTCAGGTGTCCTGGTGAGCCGCATCCGTCAGCACACCGAACGGGTGGCCCAGGACCACCCGGGGATCAACTTCATCTCCGCCGGGTATCTGGGTGACCACCCCCTGGTGCTGGAGACCTTCCGCGAGCGGGTGGACGATGTTCTCCGAGGTGACACCGCCATGAACTGCTCGCTCTGCAAGTACAGAGCACAGGTGCTGGGCTTTGAACAGGACGTCGGTCGGGTTCAGGAGAGTCACCATCACCACGTGGAGGGACTGGCGGAGAGCTGCACCCTCTGCGAACGGGAGTGCACCGGCGCCTGCCAGCCGGATGGAACCCCGATCGCTCACACCCATGCGCACGGTCACGACCATGAGCACGGACACGACCATGCGCATCACCCCCCTTATCCCCACAGCGGCCACCCCCTCGGCCCGGCGAGTCTCGAACGTTCCGATTCCTCACAGAAGTCTTAAGAGATAACCCTGGTCCGGACGCACGGATCGGCCGGTTCTCGCGGGGGACAGCTTGGATTTTTCCGCCGATGAGATTTTCTGATCAGTCCATGGCAGCCGGCGTTGTCCCCGCCTTTTCCACAGGCTGCTGAACAGCAGCCTCCCCGGGCTCCAGTGATGCCAGCCATCTCGTCCGGCGCTGTGGGGAAGCCTCTTAACCCTCCGGAAAGGTTGACAAGTGCTGTGATGGTGCTCAACCGCGGATCAGCCGCGGGCCCTGGCAACAAGACCCCTATCCGTCACTGCTGTCTCATACAGTCTCAAGCGAATTTCCCAATTCGCTCACCCTTTTGACGCAGGACGGCCCGATGTGGCTTTCTTATTCGCAGTACGGGTTGAGCGACCTGCCTTGATGGACAGAAATCACCTTGAGCGATGCCATGACATGGGATTGGCCGCGACGACGACAGAGACAGTTCCGGCGTACGTGAGTCTCGAAACAGAGATCCCGGAAGTCCTCTACCGAGGGATGAAGGAGTTCATCGGAGGCCACCCCCACTGGGATCAGTACCGCGTGATGAGTTCCGCGCTCGCCCATTTTCTGTTTCAGAACGGCTGCGAGGACCATGCCGTGATGGAGCGCTACCTGGACGACCTGTTCAGCCGCCCCGAGAGCTGAGAGCTCTGCTGCAGGCGCGCCGGGCGATGGCCATCATCGTCAGGGTCGGGCTCTGCCAGGCCGAGGTCGGCCAGCAGGCTCCATCCACCACCAGCACATTCCGACATCCCCAGAGCCGGTTGTCCGGGTCCACGACACTCTCGGAGGCCTGCTTCCCCATGGCGGCTCCACCCACTTCGTGGATGTAGTAACCCGGAGGAGCTGCCTGCTTCGACAGGGCGACAGCGCCGCCGAGAAGCGGTTCCACGAAAGGAAGGTGAAACAGTTCCCGGATCTCCAGCGCCTGCCCGTCGGCGGCTTCGATGCACTCCGCCATGGTCCGCTGCATATGCGTCACCATCGCCCGTTCCGACTCGCCCCAGCGACAGTCGATGTGGGGCACCGTCACCCCCCATCGATCGGTTCTGTCGCTCAGCGTCACACGGTTCTCAAGCCGCGGTTCCACTTCACCGTGGCCGATCAGGAAGCCGGTGACCGTGCCGGGACGCCGCTGCAACCACGTCGGCGGATCGAAACGGCCGATGCCTCCCCAGAGTCCGTAACCGCCCTGGAACGACGCTTGGGAGAGATGACGCCCAAACGGCAGAAAGAAGCTTCCAGCTCCGCTGAGAGGCGGTTGCGGCCGCTCCCCGGAACCCGGCATGGCGAAGAACTGACTGGTGGAGACATGGTCCATCAGACGGGTCCCGAGCCGCCCTGAGGGATCTACCGCAGCACCTCCTGATGAGAACTGACGTGTCCGCAGCAGGATGGACAGGGTCTGAATCGTCGAGGCGCACAGGATGACGAGATCAGCACTCAGCGTTCTGCGCTCGCCGTTGGTCTGGTCAACGGCGACCACCGCGGTCGCCGTTGACGCATCCGCACTCAGACAGAGCCGCTCGACCATCTGATCGGCCATGACTTCAACGCGTCCGGTGGCGATCGCCCGCTGCAGCGTGCTGCCTCGGCTGCTGGAAGCTGGCCAGTCATCCGTCCGCTGCGGAGCATGAGGCGCGAATCCCCGCGACTGAATCACGGCATGGCCAAGACGTTCGCGGACCGCCTCAGCGAAGCGCAGCTCGGCGTCGGTGCTCGGCAGCGCATCTGACATGACACCGTCGGGAAGCTGAGCCAACCCATCCCTGGCACCGAAGACCCCGAGCTGCCGCTCCAGATCGCTGTAGTGCTGCTCCAGATCAGCAAAGCCGATCGGCCAGCGGATCACGCCTTCCTTGCTGCGGATCCCCGCGAAATCCTCGTCCGAGAGCCGCAGAGTGATGCCCCCCCAGGTGAGGCTGCGGCCTCCCACCTGCCAACCCCGGGTCCACAGGAACGGGCGCTCGACAGGGTGCTCATAGGGATGACGGCGTTCATCCGCATACAGCTCCGGGTTGGCCTTCCAGTAGCCGGGATGCTGCGCCTGACGGCGATGCCGGCCGCTGCTGATCCCCGCGAGCCGACGCAGCATGTTTCCGACCGGGGTTCCGAAGGCCACCGCACGGCTCAGATCCGGACCTGCCTCCAGCACCAGCACCCTGGCGCCCCCCTCGGCGAGAGTCATGGCAGCGACACCACCGCTCGCTCCGGAGCCGACGACGATCGCATCCCAGCTGGCGTTGACGTGCTCAGAAGAAGAGCTCACAGGCAACGGATCCGGTACAAAAAAAGATCCCCGAAGGGATCTTCAATCCAAACAGAAGTGGTGGCGGGGGGGAGATTTGAACTCCCGACCTTCGGGTTATGAGCCCGACGAGCTACCAGACTGCTCTACCCCGCGTTGCCCTCTGAAATCATACACATCGGTGTCGCCGGACACAGAATCCTTTCAGCTTTGCTGGAACTGCAGAGAACCGTTCACCTCGAGGTGCACGCCGGGATTCAGGATCAGAACCTGCTCTTCGAGCTCCTGAAGGCTCATGGGCGTGAGCCATTCCAACTGACGCAGCAGATGCAGCGCCACAGCCTGTTTGGCACGTCTTGAGCCGTCTTCCACCTTGATGGCGACCCCAAGGCCCTCACCGATGCGGCTGAGGCACTGAATTCCCTCGGCGCCTCCCTTGGAGAGCACCTGACCATGGCTTCGTCCCATCAACTCGGTGTCGAAGCGGCCGGCACCGGCCACAAGATCAGAATGCGCCAGCATCGCCCGGCTGATCTGCTCCAGTTCCGCATGGCGCGAAGCCCCGAGATGGGCATAGAGAAGCGCCATCTGCGCCAGCTGCAGTCGCAGGGTCGGAGCACCGCAGTCATCCCGTGCCGCCACCAGCTCCGCTGCCGGCAGCCCCAGCAGTTCCGCCACCCTCCGGTTCACCTCCTTCTGCAGCGGATGGTCGCTCTGCAGGTAGCTGTCGAGGGGCCAGGCCATTTTTCGACTCGTGGCCAGGAAGGCGGCGTGTTTGCCGGAGCAGTTGTGCTGCAACGGGCTGTCGGACCCTTCAGGAACGGGGCACTGCAGATGGGAGGCCTCCAGCTCAGCATTCCAGAGCAGCCTGAACGCCTCACGGGCATGCTCATTGCTGCCGGAGTGGGACGCGCAGCTGATGGCGATGCCCCGATCACCGGCCTCCATCTGGGCAGCGGCCCCACTGCTGAGAAACGGCAGGGCCTGGAACGGTTTCAGAGCGGAGCGGATGAAAGTCTCGTAGCCGGGATCACCGGCAGACATCAGAACCCGTCCGCGCCCGTCACAGACAACTGCGTGCACCCTGTGCTTTGACTCGCCGATGCAGCCGCGGCAGAGGGTCACCTCCAATGGCGCAGTCCCGGAGCGTGATGCGCCGCTGAAACCGGAGGAGAGGGGCATCCTCGAACGAGCCTCGTTTCAGAGAGCCTGACAGAGGCTCGCCCCCCCCAGCATGAGTGCGGCGGCCAGGGCCATGGCACGTGCCAGCCGACCCAGGATCGGCCTCACCTCATGCCGGGCCACGAGCTGATCCTTCTCACGCCAGGACACGGGCTTCTCCCACGTCTGCCCGTCGTACCAGCCTGACTCCTCGTAATCCACCGATTCAGCCAGCAGGCGGCGCATCACGTAGGTCCAGCCAAGCCACTGGCGCATCAGCAGAAACAGAGGCAGAACCAGCGCTGCCACGGAAGCTGCCATCACCAGCCGCGGTGGGTCGCCACGCAGCGTCCAACTGCCGCTGGCGATCAGCGTGCACACGGGAAGCATCAGCAACCATGCCGTTGCCAGACGCCAGCGCAGCCGTGGGTTAGCCCCGGCAGGCCAGGAGAAGAACCAGGATTCCGTCAACTGCTGGAACTCCTCCAGTGGACGCTGCTCGGGAGGAACCGGACAGGCGACGGACTCGGTCATGACCCCGCAGGAACATCCTGCGGCGAACCTAGAAACACCCGGGTCTCGCCGTGGCTCCAGAAGGCCTCGAGGTCGTAATACCCCCGCTCATCGGGCATGAGCACATGAACGATGAGTTCGCCGTAATCGAGCAGCGCCCATCGCCCCTCATTCAATCCTTCCTTTCGCAGCGGGAGTCGCTCCGCTTCGGTCTCCAGCCGGTCCTCGACCGAGCGAGCGATCGCCCGCACCTGCACATCCGACTGTCCCCCTGCGATCACCAGCCAGTCGGCCAGGCTTGAAACCTCGTCGACTCGGATCAGACGGATGTCCGTGGCCTTGCGGTCGTCACAGGCATCCGCAGCGAGCTCGGCAAGCTGTTCACTATCCATAGACGTTTTCGCTGGTGACGGAACTGCGGGATCCCTCCTGCTGGGCCATCTCGGCACGCGCCTTGCTGGCACTCTTACGCAGCGCCTCCAGGCGATCTTCATAGAAGCTGCGACGGCGCTTCTTGCGGGTCTGTTCCACCAGCTCCTTCAGCGCACCACCCAGACTGCGGTAGGCGTTCGGAACGCTGTATCCGAATCGGCAGGCCAGGTCGATGGCCCGCTCGTCTGCGGTGATCGCATCCTGCAGACGCTTCTCGGAATTGTTCTTGAGGTAGAGGCGGTAACCGGCGAAACCCGAGAGCCCCAGGGCCATCAACAGCAGAAGGCCGTCCTGAACCCAGAGTTCGCCGATGGCACCACCCAAACCGATGGCGAGGGCAGCCATCTCCCAGCCATCCCTGGGGATCGTGTCGTTCTGAATGCGACCGACCTCATGCCAGAAGAGCAGGTTGCGGTGATCGAGAGCCATGCTGTCCCACTTTTCAAGATCCACCTGGATCTCGACCTCATCGCGGCCGATCTCTTCAAGGGTGATCAGCGGCGGGTCCACAGCGGCAGCAGACTCGACGAACACCCAGCTCTGCATTTCCGGTGGCAGCAGCCCCTTGAGGCGCTGGAGCTCACTCATCGCGTCTGGGTTCCTTTGATGTGTCAAAGGTAGCGAGGCCCCGGTCCCTCACCGTTCATGCCGTGGGGGAACAGCTGCGTGAGAGGCTTTCAATGTCTGGCCCAGAACGACCTCCATGCCCCGGCGGACCGATCTGCAACGCATCCTTCTGCTGGGATCAGGCCCGATCGTGATCGGCCAGGCCTGCGAGTTCGATTACTCCGGAACCCAGGCCTGCAAAGCTCTCCGCGCCGAGGGATACCAGGTGATCCTGGTCAATTCCAACCCGGCATCGATCATGACCGATCCGGACATGGCGGATCGGACCTACATCGAGCCGCTCACCCCGGATCTCGTGACGCAGGTGATCGAACGGGAACGTCCCGACGCCCTGCTGCCGACCATGGGCGGGCAGACCGCCCTGAATCTGGCGGTGACCCTGGCCGAGAACGGAACACTGGAGCGTTTCGGTGTCGAGCTGATCGGTGCCGATCTGCAGGCGATTCAGAAAGCCGAAGACCGCCTGCTGTTCAAGCAGGCGATGGAACGGATCGGCGTCAGGGTCTGTCCCTCCGGGATCGCCTCGTCCCTGGAGGAGGCTGAGGCCGTGGGTGCCGCCATCGGCAGTTTTCCCCGCATCATCCGTCCCGCCTTCACCCTGGGGGGCAGCGGCGGTGGGATCGCTTACAACCCGGAGGAATATGCGGCGATCTGCAAGAGCGGACTGGAGGCAAGCCCGGTTTCGCAGATCCTGATCGAGCAGTCCCTGCTGGGCTGGAAGGAATTCGAACTGGAGGTGATGCGCGATCTGGCCGACAACGTCGTGATCGTCTGCAGCATCGAAAACCTCGACCCGATGGGGGTTCACACCGGAGACTCGATCACGGTGGCCCCGGCCCAGACCCTGACGGATCGGGAATACCAGCGACTGCGCGACCAGTCGATCGCGATCATCCGCGAGATCGGGGTCGCCACCGGCGGCAGCAACATCCAGTTCGCCGTCAATCCCGTGAACGGCGATGTGGTGGTGATTGAAATGAACCCCAGGGTGAGCCGGTCCTCCGCCCTCGCCAGCAAGGCCACAGGCTTTCCGATCGCGAAGATCGCCGCTCGCCTCGCCGTTGGATACACCCTCGACGAGATCCTCAACGACATCACCGGCAAAACGCCGGCCTGCTTCGAGCCCACGATCGATTACGTGGTCACCAAGATCCCTCGCTTCGCCTTCGAGAAGTTCCGCGGAAGTCCGGCGATTCTCACCACGTCGATGAAATCGGTCGGGGAAGCGATGGCCATCGGACGCTGCTTCGAGGAGTCCTTTCAGAAGGCGATGCGATCTCTCGAGATCGGCCGGTCCGGCTGGGGCTGCGATCGACCGGAACCGGAGATCTCCGAGCGAGAGATCGACCGTCTGCTTCGGACCCCATCCCCGGAACGGATTCTCTGGGTTCGCACAGCGATGCTGCTCGGACGCAGTGATGACGACCTGCACAGGATCAGCGGGATCGACCCCTGGTTCCTGGCGAAGCTGCGACGGCTGATTGATGCGGAGCAACAGCTGCTGACGGGACGTGCCTTGGCGAGCCTGGATGCGGAGGAGCTTCTCCAGCTCAAACAACTCGGCTTCTCCGACCGGCAGATCGCCTGGGCGACCGATTCCACGGAGTTGGCGGTTCGGGATCGGCGGCAGACCCTGGGGGTGAACCCGGTGTTCAAGACCGTCGACACCTGTGCCGCGGAATTCGCCTCGACGACGCCTTACCACTACTCCACCTACGAGAGGCCGCTGCAGAAGCTCAATGACGCCGGTGAGCTGATCACGATGCCCCCTTCGAATGAGGTGCACAGCTCCGGATCAGGTCGTCGAATGATGATCCTCGGAGGTGGACCGAACAGGATCGGCCAGGGCATCGAGTTCGACTACTGCTGCTGCCACGCCTCCTTCGCGGCCCAGGAGAAAGGAATCAGCACCGTGATGGTGAACAGCAACCCAGAGACGGTCTCCACCGACTACGACACCAGCGACAGCCTCTACTTCGAGCCGCTCACCCTGGAGGATGTGCTGAACGTGATCGAGGCGGAGCACCCCGATGGCGTGGTGGTGCAGTTCGGCGGTCAGACCCCGCTCAAACTGGCGATCCCCCTGCTTGAGTGGCTGGACACGGACGCGGGACGTGCCACCGGGACACGCATCTGGGGCACCTCACCGGAATCGATCGATCGCGCTGAAGACCGGGAACAGTTCGAGGCGATCCTCAGAACCCTGGAGATCCGCCAGCCGAGAAACGGCCTCGCCCGCAGTGAAGAGGAAGCCCGGAACGTCGCCACCAGGGTTGGGTACCCGGTGGTGGTCCGACCCTCCTATGTGCTGGGAGGGCGCGCCATGGAAGTGGTGTTCGACGAAGAGGAACTGAACCGCTACATGCGTGAAGCGGTTCAGGTGGAGCCCGATCACCCGGTGCTGATCGATCAGTACCTGGAAAACGCCGTGGAAGTGGATGTCGACGCACTCTGCGACAGGGAAGGCAACGTGGTGATCGGTGGCTTGATGGAGCACATCGAGCCGGCTGGCATCCACTCCGGGGATTCCGCCTGCTGCCTGCCCTCCGTTTCCCTCGGCGAAGAAGCCCTTGCGATCATTCGCGAGTGGAGCCGCGGGCTGGCCCTGGCACTCAAGGTGGAAGGACTGATCAACCTGCAGTTCGCCGTCCAGCGTGACAGCGAAGGACGGGAAATCGTCTACATCATCGAAGCCAACCCAAGAGCATCCCGCACGGTGCCGTTTGTCGCCAAGGCCACGGGGCAGCCACTGGCACGGATCGCCACACGCCTGATGGCGGGCGAAACCCTGGCCGAAGTCGGTTTGAATCATGAACCCAAGCCGCCCTTGCAGACCATCAAGGAAGCTGTGCTGCCGTTCCGACGCTTTCCCGGCGCGGACACGGTCCTGGGACCGGAGATGCGTTCCACCGGTGAAGTGATGGGTTCCGCCGACAGTTTCGGCATGGCGTACGCCAAGGCTGAGCTGGGGGCTGGTGAAGCCCTTCCAACCGGTGGAACCGTGTTTCTCTCAACCCATGACCGGGACAAACAGGCGCTGATCCCGGTCGCTGCCAGGTTGATCGAGCTCGGCTTCTCGGTGATCGCCACCTCCGGCACCGCCAACGCCCTCGCGGACGCCGGCCTGGCGGTGACATCCGTGCTCAAGGTGCACGAAGGGCGCCCGAACATCGAGGATCTGATTCGCTCGAAACAGGTGCAGCTCGTCATCAACACACCGATTGGCCGCCAAGCCGCGCACGATGACAAGTACCTGCGACGTGCCGCCCTTGATTACGCCGTGCCGACCGTGACAACGCTGGCAGGTGCACGGGCCGCCGTGGAAGCGATCGCGGCCCTTCAGGGCCAGCCCACGCTGAGCATCCATGCGTTGCAGGATGTCCACAGCTGACCGGCCTGACGAGCAACCGGATCAGCAACAAGCATGAAAAGCCGCACAGACGCAGACAGCGCGATCATGTCATCCAGTGCGTTTGTCACCGACGATGTATTCAGTGGCCCGAATGAAAGCATGTTGCTAATCTGATCAAGATTAGCCCTTAATGTCGTGAAAACAGGCTTAACCTCACGACAACCCAATTGGATCAATAATAACGGCGATATTTTATTACTCCAATCATCCGCCTCAGCCAGTGATCATCTGAACAGCAATCAGGCACTGTCAGGTCAGGACGACGATCAAACAAGCCCTCTCGATCCGATCGTCCGGATCGGAAGCGTGGATGCGCCTTCTGCAACGAGCATTGAGAGGGTCATCACGATCCCCATCGACATCACAAAACTCGATGACGGGATCACATCGATCAACGGTTTCAATATCAAGGTTCATTATGATTCATCGGCCTTAAATCTCATTCAAAGCGAGGAAGAGTCGCTCGAGATCCTCGCCGACAACATCCCCCTGATGGATGCCATCTCACAGCTGAGTGGTTCGGCTGCCGGCTGGCTTGTGGATGAAGCGACGGAACAGAGCGGAGAGGGTGCTTCCAAGCTCACCGCAATAGCGGGAATGCTGACGGAAACAGCGACGGGGGGGGTGTTCCACATCGTCGGCGCCGGTCCTGTGGGCCTGTCAGTGGATGATGCCGAGAGCATCAGTGAGTCCAATCCCCTCCATCTGGGCAGCCTCGTCTTCCGGGTACCGGCAGGAACCCTGGATCAGAGCATCGATCTGGATCTTCGGCTGGAAGAGGTCCTGATCACGGGATCGACGCAAGATCAGATCTCGGCGACTCTCACCACCACAGAGGTCATCGATGGTGTCCTCACATTGCAGAGCCAGGCCTCAACAACAGACACGACACCACCCAGCGTCAAGCTGACCCACTCCACGCTGACCACCTCGGCAACAGCCATCGTCACCGCCGTCCTGTCTGAAGGATCAGAGGATTTTTCTGCCGCCGACCTGATCGCCACCGGGGGCGAAATCAGCGATTTCAATCGGATCAGCGCAACGGAATACACGGCCCTGTTCACACCGACCCCCCAGAGCAGCGTCAATGGCACCGTGACCATCGGTGCCGGAGCGTTCTCCGATGCCGCGGGAAATCTGAACACAGAGAACGAGCTGGTCACGATCACGGTGAACACCTCGATCCCATGGGTCTCGCTCACAACAACCGACGACAAACTGACGGCAGGAGAGACCGCCCTGATCGGCGCCACACTTTCGGAGGTCTCCGAGGATTTCGGCGAAGACGATCTCGATGTCAGCGGCGGGGTGCTCTCCGATTTCACTCAGGTGAACGAGCTTCGGTACACCGCGTTGTTCACACCGGCAGCGGACAGCACCAGCGATGGTGTGATTTCCGTTGCCATCGGGGCCTTCACCGATCTGGAGGACAACAGCAACGCCACGGCCTCCGAGATCTCCATGGACGTGGAGACCACCGTTCCATCCGTCGTTTTGACAGCAAGTGGACTGGGATCCGATGCGATGCTCACCGTCGGGGAAAGCGCCACGATCTCCGCGCAACTGTCGGAACGTTCGCTCACCTTCACGGAAGACGACCTGATCGTGAGCGGCGGCGAGCTCAGCGACTTCCAGGCCATCAGCACCAGCCTCTACACCGCGACGTTCACCCCCTCCGTCAACAGCACGACCACCGGGATCGTGCAGGTGAATGCGGCAACGTTCTCCGACTTTGCAGGCAATGACAATGCCGACGACACAACCCTGTCCATCCCTGTTGAAACAACGGAGCCTTTTCTGGTCTTCACCAGCTCAGAAGACAACTTGAAAGCTGGCGAAACCGCAACGATCACCATCACGCTCTCGGAGGAGTCTCCGGATTTTTCCCAGGACTCTCTGCTGATCCAGGGAGGAGAACTGTCCCAACTGCAAGCCAGCAGTGCCACGTCTTACTCCGGCATCTTCACACCATCCGCTGAAAGCACCGCCGAAGGCCTTCTCTCCATCGCCATCGGGGAATTCTCAGATCTTGCCGGAAACACCAATAGCGCGGATGCCGAGATCAATCTCACGGTGGAAACCACCGTGCCGACCATCTCCTTCAGCAGCAGCGATGACATTCTGACGGCGGGAGAGAAAGCCACGATCCGAGCAACCCTCTCAGAGCCGATCGCCACCTTTTCCGCAGACGACCTCCGCGTCAGCGGAGGTCAGATTTCAGATTTCGGTAAAGCCACATCCAGCTTCAACAAGATCAGCGATTCGGAATACAGCTTCAACACCGTCAGTGACACGGAATACACCTTCGTCATGACGCCGACGCCGGACAGCACGGATGATGCCTCCGTCTTTCTGGATGCCAACACCCTCACGGATGCTGCTGGAAATTCCAACACCGCATCAGCCGACATTGTGATGACTGTGGAAACAACCATTCCAACTGTCGCGCTGAGCAGCAGCGATCCAACTCTGACGATCGGTGAATCAACGATCTTGGCGGCGGAACTCTCGGAACCTTCCTTTGATTTCACATTGGATGACTTCAACGTCAGTGGCGGTGCACTCACGGATTTCACCGTTGTGAATGCCTCGCAATACACAGCATTGTTCACCCCTTTCTCCGATACCACAACCACAGCTAGTGCTGTGATTGAAGCCGGCAGCTTTTCGGATGCCGCCGGAAATCAGAACATCCAAGCTGAGTCGCTGATGCTCACGATTGACACGATCGCACCGGAACTCACCCTCAGCAGCTACCGCTCAACCCTCGGCATCGGTGAAAGCACACAGATCCGGTTCACGCTGTCAGAACCCTCCAGTGATTTCGGACTCGACGATGTCTCTGTAAGCGGCGGAACCCTTTCAGCACTCTCCGGTGAAGGCACAACCTTTGAGGCCACCTTCACTCCCATGGTCAATGTCACGACAACAGCAACCTTGAAGGTGCTTGAAGAGAGATTCAGCGATACCTACGGCAATGGCAATCTCGCTTCAGACACGATTGCCATCGATGTGGACACCCTGATCGAGGCACCACCCATCCCCAACCGACCCCGACCCAGACAGTTGGGGCATCCAGAGCTGGGCACGTCCGCCGCCATCAATCTGTCTGATCTCGTGACAGGGACGGCCCAGAGACAATCCGCCGAGGACATCCTCACTTACCTCGACGACACCGTCGCCGGTCTTTTTCAAGGGATCGCGCCATCTCTCGAGGAAGCCGACATTGATGGCGATGGGCAGCTCCATCCCTTCACCGATGGCATGGTCCTCTCGCTCTATGCGACATCAGCCGCTCTCGATGTTTCTGATTCTCAGCAGCTCATCTACGTCCCCGGTGCCTGGGAAGACAGTCTCGAAACGGGTGTGCCCATCGTGAAGTCGCTGCTGGAGTCATCCTTCGGAACATTCCAGAACACTGCAGGCTGAACGCCACCGACGCTGGCTGGATAGGGTTGGTTGAGCTGCAGAACCGTCGTGACCACATCCGCACCTGTGATGCCCGGAAGTGATCTGAAAACCGCCTTCCAACGCTGCTACGAGAATCGTTACACCTGGGAGCCAGGCTTCCAGGGTTACCGCGGCCGCTGCCTCTGGTTGCAGGGGGATCGCCAGGTTGAAGGCACATTCGAAGTCGGAGCCGACCTGAAGGCCCAGGTGCAGGGGATCGAGGATGCTGAGGTGTTGAAAGCCGTGAATTCCCAACTCTGGGAAGTCGCCATCCATCGGGTGCGACGCAGCTTTGAGCAGACCCATGGTGAGAACACCTTCACCGCTGGCGACACCGATGCGGTGGGCACTGAGGTGATCGTGGGCGGCAAGAATGAAGGCGATCGTTATCGCATCAAGGACGACGTTGTGACGATGGTGCATCGACACATCCATGGAACGGTTGTGACGATCTTCACCACGGATGTCACAGACACGGGAGCCGGCTACCTCAGCCACACGTACACCAGCGCTTATGCCGACCCTGCCACCGGCGAGGCCCGCGGTGCGCGCAACAGGTTCACGGATACCTTCACCCAGCTTCCCGACGGAGGCCCCTGGGTGCTGCAGGAGCGCGTGATCGAGATCGATAACGATCCCGATGATGGCGGCCAGACCTTCCGCTTCGAAGATCTTCAAGCGCTTTGATTGGATTGCAGCAGCTGATCAGCTGTGACACCATCTCCAAACGTTTCGGCTTTGGTGGTGATGGAATTGAACGGTGCCATTGAGGCCATCAACAGCCCGATTAATTCATTCGTCTGGGGGCCGCCAACGGTCACGCTGATCGCTCTCACCGGCATCGTGCTGATGGTGGGTCTGCAGTTCATGCCGCTGCAGCGGCTGTTCTACGGCGTCCGCATGATGCTGCGACCGGCGGCCGGTCTCAAGGAAGGCGAGATCACGCCGTTCCAGGCCCTGATGACGTCGCTGTCGGCGACCATCGGCACCGGAAACATCGCGGGTGTTGCCGGTGCCATCGCCGTGGGTGGACCCGGTGCGGTCTTCTGGATGTGGGTGATCGCCGTCTTCGGCATCGCCACGAAATACGCCGAAGCGGTTCTGGCGGTGCAGTTCCGTGAAACCGATGAGCGCGGAAATCATGTCGGCGGCCCGATGTATTACATCCGCAACGGCCTTGGTGAGCGATGGAGCTGGATGGCCGGTCTGTTCGCCCTGTTCGGCATGCTGGCCGGATTCGGAATCGGCAACGGCGTCCAGGCCTTTGAAGTCTCTTCCGCCCTGGAAAGCGCCGGTGTTCCGAGATTGCTCACCGGCATCGTCCTGGGCGTTCTGGTCTTCGCCGTTGTGATCGGAGGCATCCGCAGGATCGCCCAGGCCGCTTCAGCCATCGTGCCGCTGATGTCTGTTCTCTACGTGGGTGCCTGCCTGGTGGTGCTGGCCCTCAATGCCGGTGCGATTCCTGATGCCCTTGGCACGATCTTCACCAACGCCTTCAGCGGCGAAGCTGCCGCAGGCGGAGCCTTCGGGCAGGTGGTTCTGATGGGCTTCAAACGAGGCATCTTCTCCAATGAAGCCGGTCTGGGCAGTGCGCCGATCGCCCATGCCGCGGCCCGGACCGATGATCCCGTCCGTCAGGGAACGGTGGCCATGCTCGGCACCTTCATCGACACCCTGGTGATCTGCACCATGACAGCTCTGGTGATCATCACCACCAAGGCCTACACGGTGATGGACAGTGCCGGTGAACGGCTGAGCGGAGCGACCCTTTCGATCACGGCCTTCAACAGCGGCCTCCCCGGCAGCGGCGTCGTTGTCACCCTGGGACTGATCGTGTTCGCCTTCACCACGATCCTCGGCTGGAGCTTCTACGGAGAGCGCTGCACGAGTTATCTGTTCGGCGAAGCGGCTGTTCTGCCCTTCCGTCTGTTCTGGGTCGCCATGGTCGTGTTTGCGTCCGTGGCTGGAACCGGGGGAGCTCTCTGGGGTGTCGCCGACACTCTCAACGGCCTGATGGCGCTCCCGAATCTTGTAGCGCTGCTGCTGCTCAGCGGAACGGTGTTCCGCCTCTCCAGGTCCTACAACTTCAGGGCCTGAGGAGAGGCGGATGTCCAGAGGGTCAACCCTGACCCTCTGGCAGAGGCGTGACGTTCTGGAGCTTCTCATTCAGCTGCATCGCCAGGCTCTGTCGTCCCACCGCCAGCACCTTGAGGGTGTCCTCATGCATGCGCAGCTGGGCGTCAGCCACCTGCATTCCCCGCACCAGTTCCTTCAGATCATCAGGGAGGGTGTTGAGGTCGTATCGCTTGCCCTCGAAGGTGAGCACGGGGTTGGGATTGTTCGCTGCGGAGTCAGTCATCAGTCGCTGCCGGGAGTGATCGGATCCGGCATGCCGACTTTAAGAGCGTTCAGCCGTTCTGCAGATCACGGATGAACTGTCGTTCGCACAGATCCCGGTAACGACCACCGCGCTGCATCAGCGCATCGTGCGTGCCCCGATCGACGACCCGTCCCTGTTCCAGCACCACGATCTGGTCCGCTTCCTGCACCGTGGCGAGACGATGCGCGATCACCAGCACGGTGCGGCCGGCCATCGCCTGTTTCAAGCCAAGCTGCACCGCTGCTTCGGCTTCTGCATCCAGAGCGCTGGTGGCCTCATCCAGCAGCAGCAGGGATGGATTCCCGAGCACGGCTCTGGCAATCGCGATCCGCTGCAACTGACCGCCCGAAACATTGCTGCCGCGTTCCTCCAGCTGAGTGCCATAGCCGTGAGGCAAGGCCCGGATGAAGTCATCGGCATTGGCCAGCCTGGCGGCCTGCTCCACGTCCTCATCCGAGGCCGGCCGGCCGAAACGGATCGCCTCGGCAACGCTTCCGGAGAACACCGTCGTGCGCTGGGGAACCAGCGCAACCTGACGGCGCAGATCCCGCGCCCGCAATCGGCTGAGGTCATGACCGTCGAGGAGGATCCGCCCCTGCTGCACGGTGTTGAACCGCAGCAGAAGCGAGAACAGGGTGCTCTTGCCCGCTCCGGAGGGGCCGACAAGCGCAAGCACCTCTCCGGCCTGCACACTCAGATCAACCGACCGCAGCACAGGCTGTGCGGGGTCATACCCAAAGGACACCTGCTCCAGCTTGAGATCTCCCTGCAGGCATCCGATGGAAACGGCGTTCACCGGATCCGGGGGCTCCTGTGGTTCCTGTTCGATCTGGCGAAGACGCCGCAGTGAAGCCTGTCCCTGCTGAAATTCGTTGAAGTTGTTGGTGACATGGGCGATCGGATCGATCAGCACGACGAGGCCCGTCAGATAACTGCTGAGACCGTTGATGTCCAGATCCCCGCTCTGAATACGGGCTGCTCCCATCGCCAGAACGGCGAACAGGCCCGCGACCTCGATGCTGCCGACGACCGGATGCTGCAACGCCACCAGGCTGTAGGTGAGATGACGGGCCTGACGGTGCTGGTCGATCTCCCCTTCGAAGCGATCCTGAAGCCAGCTCTCGGCGGCGAAGGCCCGAACCAGCGGCAGACCTTCGATCGCCTCCCCCAGCAGACCCGCCAGCTCGCTCACCTTTTTCTGGCTGCGTTCCGTGGCCACCATCACCCGGGCCCCGAAGAGGCTGATCAGCCACACGATCACCGGTGCCAGCAGCAGGATCGCCGTGGTGAGCTTCCAGTCGAGCCAGAGCATGACGCCGAGAACAGCCAGAAGCTGCAGCAGGCTGGGAAGGGTGTCGTGAATGGTCTTGTAGAGAACCTCACTGACCCGATCCGCATCCTCCGTGAGCCGATAGGTGAGATCACCCGCCGACAGTTTCTCCAACGCTCCGAGCTCCACCGTCTGCAACCGGCGGAACAGATCACTGCGCAGTCGCTGACTCACCTGAAGGGCAGGACCGGCCAGCAGGGAATCCTGACCGAACTGGGCCAGCTTCTGCACCGCGAAGATGACCAGCGCCAGTCCGATCAACCCCAGAACCCTGTTGAGATCGCCTGAGCCAAGCGCTGGGAACAACTGACCGGCCAGACGGATCAGCAGCGGGAAACTTCCCACGTAGATGAGCATGCACAGCACACCCCAGCTGAGCTGTCGCAGGTGGGGGCGCAGCAGCGGCAGCAGCCGGCGGAATCCGGCCTGGGAGGGGGTGAACATCCCGGCACAGTATCAATGTTGTGACACACGCCCGTGGGCGATGAAGCTCGATCAGTACCTGAAGTGGAAGGGCTGGGTCTCCACCGGTGGAGAGGCGAAACAGCGCATCCAGAACGGCGAGGTCAGCGTCAACGGCACGGTGGAGACCCGCCGTGGACGCCAGCTGGCGGAGGGGGACCGGGTCAGCCTGGCCGGAGAGGACGGTGTCGTCGGGGAGGCCACAACGATCGCGCCGTAAGTTGGCCCGCAGTTCTGCAGAGGATCTGGGCGTGCGCAGACGGGTGATCGCCGGCAACTGGAAGATGCACATGACCTGTGCCCAGGCCAGGGACTACATGGGTGTGTTCCTGCCGCTGATCGAAGCGACACCGGACGACCGCCATGTGGTGCTGGCTCCTCCCTTCACAGCCATCTCAACGATGGCAGGCCTGGCCGACGGCAGTCGGGTGCAGCTGGCCAGTCAGAATGTGCACTGGCAGGCCGAGGGTGCCTTCACAGCTGAGATCTCCGCCGAGATGCTGCTGGAGCACAAGGTGCGCTACACGATCGTTGGCCACAGCGAGCCGCGCAAGTATTTCAGTGAGAGTGATGAGCAGATCAACCACAGGGCCCGGTGCGCCCAGGCCAACGGACTGATCCCGATCGTCTGTGTCGGCGAGAGCGATCAGCAGCGGGAACGCGGGGAAGCTGAACGGGTGATCCGTC
>NZ_JBJLJL010000008.1:845000-921998 GCF_045559935.1 Parasynechococcus sp. | reverse complement strand
TGGAAGGCCCAAGAATGCGCAACCCACGCCACTTCATCGCCTTTGAAACCCTGCCGCTGCTGTACGGGCGTGTGCCGAAAGTGGCGAACACCTCGATCAAAGCCGCTCTGCACACCCTGCTGAAGCAGGAGGCCGAGGAGGGGTTCCGGTCCACTTCGGATGGTTTCTGGCTTGAGGCCACCCATGGCGAAACCAGAATGATCACGGCCCGGACAGCCCTGATGCGCCGTGGGACGCATTTCAGCTTCAGCTTTGTGCGCAATCCCTACGACCGACTGGTGTCGGCCTACAACAACAAATTGCTGGAACTGGAGACCTTGATGCCTCAGATGCAGGACATGGGACTGCATCGCAACATGCCTTTCCAGGACTTCCTGGAATGCACCGCGAACACCCCGGCCTCCGCACTGGATGTGCACCTGCTCCCGCAGAGCATGATCCTCTGCGTTGAGGGCACGCTCGTCCCCAGCTTCATCGGGCGGATGGAAAGCATGCAGAACGACTGGGATCTCCTGAATCTGACGCTGAGGAGAGAAGGACTGCCGGAACTTGGCAAGCTTCCGAAGAAGAACATCCGCCGTAGCGGCGACCGCAGCGATGTGGGCCACTACTTTCAGGATCCTGGGCTGGTGCGACTGGCGCAATCGCTGTATCAGACGGATCTCGATCTGTTCTACGGCGATGTGAAGCCCATCGGATCTGATCCAGGGGGATCTGAAATCCAGCAGAGATCGGTAGCAACAGCATCCCTTCAATATCTGGTACTGATCACAAAGATGGCGAAGCGCCACCCAGGAGGATTAGCAAGAAAGTCGATACTGTCCGGCCATGACGCGTTACGTTCTACGCAATGGAGAAGTTGTGCATTCACGCCGCCAACCCGACGGCCTTGATGTGTACTGCTACCAGACCGGCTACAACCACCACACCTGCCTGCTGCTGTCTGATCAGGCAGAAGCCGATTTCCTGATCAATTATGGAACCGAATTGAACGTAAGGTTTGCTCGATAATTCACCATCTCTTCCACTTTGATTTGTAAAGGCGCCACTTCTCAACAGCAAGGCCGCCGACCATCGTGTGAGCAATCGTCCAGGCCCCGTGGCACAGTCATCGCCTCGTGAACGACTCGGCCAGCTGCTGGAGCGGCGTTACCGGGACATGGGGCAGCCGTCCCTGATCCAGCAGAACGCTTACCGCGCATTGCTGTCCACGATTCAACTGGAAAAGAAACTGGTTGCCATCGAGCTGCTGGATCTGATGCTCGACGAAGTGAATCAGAGCCTGTCTGCACAGGATGTCGCGTCAGGCCCCCGCCAGGCGGCCAGCTGATCCGTCATCGCTGATACAGCCAGGGGGTACCGCGCTCGCTTGCAATGACGATTGGCGCGATGAACCATGGCAATCCCGCATAGCCTGATCTTCTTATCCCTGCTACCAGGGCTGCTGCAGGGCAATCTCGGCTTGTTCAAGCAGCTGAACAGTGAGCTTGGTGTTTTATGCCAGAACCCGCCATCACAAGCTTTGAACGTCTGCAGGATCCACGCAAAATTAGTGAGCCGATGAAACAGTTCTGTATCAGATATTCCAAAAGACCCGTCAATCCGTGCTTTTGATAACCAATTAAGCTCGTCGATCCGGGTTTCAGCAATCATCGGCAGACAGCACTCAGCATCGCCAGCATGCAACGAGATTCCCGGCTGTCATGCTCAGTCCGAAAACCCGCCTGATGCTTCAGGACATCCTGGCCCGCCTCTCCAGGAGTGAGCAGGTCTCGCTGAAAGAAAGAATTCTGGTGCAGAAATATGCCGACAGAAACTCAACCGTCTATTCCTGGCTGCGCAAGGCACGGTCGATCCAACGGGAAGGACATCTCGAACAGGGGTCCATGTCCGGATTCATGCAGAACCTGAATCTGGCTGGACAAGACACGGAAGACCATTTCCACAGGTCCAGTGACGACATCGGCGACTGGTTTCAAGGATCGCCGGGATGGGTTCGCCGCAGTTGATGGCCACACCCTGATCACAATCGTTTTCCGACGTTCGATCAGATATCGATGGTCGGTTCACCCAATGTGACTCGACCTTGCCTGATCTCATTCCAACACCCCTTGGAGAAAAAATAAACCGCCCCAGGGATGGTCATCGAAAGGTTGAACAGCTGATTGGTGCGTTCCATGCTGTCGCTGGAGACAAAACGCTGACGCCGCGTTGCCAGTGATGCGATGAAGCGAAGAGCTTTGTCGCGACTGTTGAACTCACCACCAAGGCCGTTCAAAGATTCGAGATCAATGGCATGAGGGAGTCGCACCCATTCCACAAACTCCGCATGCATCACGGCGATGATATTCACCCTCTGATCAGCTGAACCAGCACCCACGCCCCCGCGGCAGCAAGGATCCAGTACATCCAAGCCAACTGGAAGGTCAATGCCATGGCCAGACCGATGAGGAAAAGGATCAGAAACGTACCGAGCGTCATGTCAGTCCATCGGAAGGGGGGTCAGGCCAAAGGAAGCTCTGATCAATGTCTGCATCTGGATGGAGCTTCAGGACCATCCACAGCAACATCGCGGAGCAATGCCTGTCATCGGCACCGTAGTCATATTTCCAGTCCTTCACCATCGCCACCAAGTCCTGCTGAGCATTGGTGATGAAGTCGTCCGTCCACTCCTGCATGGCCATCAGCTCAACCGAGAGAAGCCCTTCGGGCCAGCGTGCAGACGAGGGTCTCCAGCACCGGCCCCCGGAAGCCAAACCTTGCATCACTCTGCCGGCGCAGTGGAGTTGTGTCACCACGCAAGCGGTCGCCCCTGACAACCGGAGGGAAGCAAATGGAGAGAACGGCTACCGCAGCCCATCGACAAACCTATTTAGACCGTTTTTAAGAGACCTCATCACTGATGAAACTGGATCTCGCCCATGCCGAACCGATGGGAACCCTGATCCATGACGGAACCCACGCTCCGTTCCGCGCCCTGGCATGCCCGCTCGTGCCGCGCAAGGCCAGAGAGGACCATGGACTGATCAGCCTCTACATGCAGAAATAACCCTGCATCGCGTCTAAGTTCAAAGGCGACCTGATCGGTGTGCCGTGAACAAGCTTGCAACTCTGCTGGGAGCTCTCACCATGCTGATTGCCGGCGCTGCGTCTCAGGCATCGGAGTGCACCACGGTGATGAGCCCAATCGATCCCGGCCAGAACAACGACGCCGTGGTCTGCAAGCGTGTCGCTCGCAACAGCGCCAACGGAAACATCAGCGTCTGGCGCTGCTGCCCAGGCGAATGACGCTCCAGATCGGCAGCCAATCCGATGAGCTGTAACTCTTGAAACAGAAGCCGGGAAGCGAATTGCTTCGAATGACCAAAGCAATATCGTGGCCATGATTGACAACTCCGAAACGTATCAACGGGCACTTGATCTGTTCACAGAATCAGTGATCAAACCCGATTACGAATTGCGTGCCAATGCAAGTTATGCAGGATGCTACTTCGAACTGATGGAGATCCGGCAGCACTGCCTTGCCTATCTGAAAACCCTCAAGGAGATTCATCAGATTGAGACCGGTGATGAAAGCGATGCGATCGAAGCCGAAAAATCACTGATGACAAAAACGGCATCTCGAAAAATCGCCTTCACCCATGGAGAGTTCATGTAGCTCCGGGCCAATCCGTAGAGGCGATGGCAGGCCTGCTTCCAGCGGAAGCCTGCCGCATTCTCCCGAAAAACGCTGAGTCCCTGACAACGCCAACAGAACGTTGCCTCGATAACAATTCAAAGGCGGACGCATCGCTGAGATGGCCGCATCTGTTTTCAGCCTCTGTGGATCAAGTCGAAATCAACTACTGGGCCAAGATCGCTGTCGACCTGGAAGTCGCCGGCGACATCGACAGCATGTATTACGAGCATGCAAGAGCCATTGCACTGGGGGAACAGCTCGACGCAAGCCCCACAGCAAGCCTCCGACGACCACTGACCATGGCCTGTCAGCGAACCCGACGATCGGACGAAGCCAGCTTGCAGATCCCGCATCGCAGCAGCTGAGCCGATCAGGGATCGATACCATGATGTTGACCAACGTTGACAACCTTCCGGTCTGATCATGCGATTCCTGGCAGCGATGGCGGTGATGTTTGTCATGGGCAGCCACGCAGCCGCCCATGAAGGCAAAGCCACGGCTCAGGGAGTGACCGAAATGTTCGCAACGGGTGAAGCCATGCGGCTGGTCCCCAAAGGGGCCACCGTGACGGACACCACCTGCAAGAGCATTGATGTGGCAGCCGACACCCGCTACCAGTGCACGGTGACCTACAGCGATTGAATCGATCGCCCCTGAGATTGGAGACAGGACAACCAAGGACGCTGCACTCCACCGGACCCTGTAGCCCTGCGAACTAATTCAGATTTTCTTCATAACTTTGTGCCGTCAGGAACGTTGCTAATCCAGAAGAGCTGGGCAAATGTACTCATGAATTCTCAACTTCATGATGCAGCTGACGTTTCTTGGCAACACCTACACCAAAAACTCAGACCTGCGCGTTGCTCCAAACGTTGAACTCAAATATCAGGGCAAGACCTACCGGGCAAGACAGGAACAGGCTGCACAACAGGTTGCCCAAAGTGACATCGTGTTGACCTACCGAGGCATCAACTACGTCAAGTGATTGACGACTCCAGCCTTTCAGCGGCTTCGGATCCAATAACCCAGGCCCATGCCTGGGTTATTTTTATGTTGCAACGGATACAGAGGCCCACCCTGACCCTGTGATGGGGTTAATGACGCTTCCCCTGGACCATGACCGATAAAGCCGGCTTCTGCACGAGGTTGATCGACGTTCTGGCGCACGAGTCATTCGGAGCGGACGCCGCTGTGGAGGAGATCCGAGGCTTTGACGGGAAATCACCGTGGGAAGGCAATCAATACTGCTGCGTTGATGCCACTGAACAACAGTCTGAATTCCGAGGGCTGGTGACAGTCGATGGACATCTGTATTGCTTCGTGGCTCAGATCAACTCCAATGATCAACATCGATCGCGTTTCATCCCTGCCGCTGAAGTGCTGGAGGACCCATCCGGTACGCCACGCAAAATGCAACCTCTCATTCAGGAGATGATCCTGGGCCGCAAACGTGGGGTGATGCTGATCCCTGAAACGGAAACAGACGCCGTTGATGTTGTTGCCGGCCTGGTGGAGCAGGGCTTCAGTGAATTGGCCAGCCAATACCGGGATTTCATCATGCGGCAGCTGGAGAAATCCAAGGCTGCTGCAAAGCCAACGGCATGATCGGAACGGACCTCACTCACCCAAAGGTGCGGCCATTCCATCCCCAAGGGGAATCCCAATCGCGTTCTCAAGGCGACGCCCCTTCAAACAGGGTCATCCCATAGGCCTCGGGTTTGCCCGTCGCCTTGGCCAGTGCTGCAGACAGCTGTTGAAGCCGCGAATGGTGAGGGCTCACAGACATCCGTTGATTTCAGGCCACGAGGTGAGCCACGACAAAGGGGATCACACCCACAACCGATGGCACGCAGACTTCAACTCCCGAAGAGCCAGGCCAATTCCTCAGATCTCGCAGCATGGACTGCCGTGGTCTTCGCTTCGATCACTGCACTGGTGCTCTGGGGCGTCGCCAACGCCTATCCCTCTCTCTGAGCACCTAGAAGAAGACAGCGTCAGCAGACGGCGCTCACGATCTGGCTTCGGAAGGTCAATGTCGAAACTTGAATACTTGCCGCCGTTGATCCTGCTGGCTTGTGCAGCAGCCTTGTATCTAGGCTCAAGAGAAGGATTCGATGCTGTCATTCCGGAGGTCCCCGAAGAGAGCTTGCCTGCCATCCTCTTCCATGGACACTGCATGGAACGATCAGACCAGATCTACCAAAACGAAATCGCAATCCATAGAAAAACTGAGAAGATTGTTGGTTACGGGAGATTTCGAGACGACATTCATGGAAAGGGGCTGACTCGAATCACGACAGAACGACTTGAGCGCGAAGAACAGTGCAAACAGAGCTGAGCAAAACCAGAAAGGCGAACAAAGACAGACCGCATCAAGTTCGCACTGGAGTGATTAAGAGAATCAGAAAGATCAGGAGCGCAAGGATTGACAACAGGAAAGCATTCGTTACTTTCGGCGCATCATATTGCTGTTCATCAATGGATTTCCCAAAATGGTTTGCTGAGGTGATCCAGCGGAATGCTCAGCCGCAACCCATGAGCGCAGCGATGGAAGCGACATCTCCTGCGTTCAAAGCCGACAAATCAACGCCGACAATCGACACGTTAACCGTTTATGTTGGCCCCAAAGGAGGCAAGTATCGGTTCAACGAAAAGGGTAGAAAGATTTACCTCAGCGCCTGAAGGTCACTCATAGTCTGCCAATTCCACAAACTCACGCTCCAACGCATCCGCATCGCCATATCTCTCTTCGTTGATGAGATCGATGATTCTCTCCAGAATGATTCCGTGCGTGATCCGGCTTGGCCCTTCAAACGAGAAATGGAAATTGCGGTGAAGGCTTCTCATGAACAAGACTTCAGACTGACATAGCTTCGCCGAAGAGGCTGTCATTTGTAGTATCACCTGATTCCTTTGGGGAACCAATAATCATTTGGAGAAATACCTGGTCTCTACATGGTCCTCAAACTCACTTTCGAATGCCCTGGCATCATCAAGCCTGCCCTCATCCAGCAGTCGATTGAGGTGTTGATAGACATAATCAAGATTTCCCTTGTTCAGATAGTCAAACGAAAATCGAAGCGAATTACTTGAAGAAGGCACAGGAATTACCTCTTTACTATGTCATGGTAGTCATCCTGCTTTCGATGCTGATGTGTTCGCCGCATCGCTTTCGCACCTTTAAGGTATTAAGCGGCACACTTTCACGCGAACAAAAGCATTGATCATTCGATCGGTTGCCTTCAGCTCACACGACAACGCGCTGATGCTTCGCGGACCCTTGACTGTGAAACGATGGCTTGCGCTGCTGCTGCTGCTTCCACTGGGATTAACAAGCCCTGTGAAAGCCTTTGACGGAGGGGGTCTCGACAACGAGAAGGCCATTGAAATCTCTGACGACAAGTCAGAGATCATCCTGCCTGAATACTCGGTTTATCATGCTTCTTGCATGGACATTCAGTTAAGAATGTGGGGTGAAGTGGCAGAACTGATGGAGGATCTGGCGACTGCTCACTGTTACTGCGAATATTCCAAACTGGAACAACTCGATGAATTGACGTTCGCACAACAGCAAGACGTGGAGGCCAGTTGCGCACGGGAAGGAACCATCAACAAAAAAGAAGCCTTCATCTGGTGGGCGCTTCCACTTCATTGGCAGCGCTTGAAAGGCGAGAACTAGGCATTGCCATCGTTCACGGGATGACGCCGGTCCAAGCAAGAGGAAGGCCGCCCCTCCCGCTGGAGAGACGGCCTAGCTCGCTCGTTTGTGCATTGCTCAACCCGTGAATGGATCAGGGGTTGAGAGGCCAGCCCACCTACGACAGGAATGGGGTGACCTCTCCTATTGCTCGCTTCCGACACCCCTGTGATGACGGGAACAGGGGTCATGCCGCATGCCATTGCTGGCGCAGGGCGAAGTGTCGGGCTTTCAGGTGCCTGGGGCCTTGACGTCCAGGTGTGGGGCTGGTCTCCCGCGGGGCACCTGTGAACGGTGCTGAGGAGAGTCGTCAAAGACGAGCAGCCCACGGTTGGGTGGAAACTGTTGGAGCAGGGACCTAAAAGTCAGGCGACTTCTAAGACCTGCTCGGTTGGACCGTCGTCTCGCATGGACGCCTCCGATCTCGATGGACACACTCTCGTCAGCGGACACGCACCTCGGCAATCAGCCTTAACGCTCATTGCCTTCTGAGACCGACTCGTCCGATGTTGGGACTGTCGTGCTTGACCTCAGAGGATGGGGGCAAGGGCTTGGCTGTTGAAGCAGAAGACCCATCAGACAGACCCCCAATTCAGCGAACATGCAGAGTGCTGGCATGAAACAGCCCAACGTCCAGCAACTCCGATCGCTTCGTCTCCTTGCACTTGCCCGTGACGACAGGGCTGTGGCTGAACTGAACGCACGAATCTCCAATTCACCTGACTACCTGGTGGAGGAGCTGATGCACCGCCACGGATGGGCCGCTCACGAAGCGCTCTGCGCCGTACAGCAGCTGCAGGAGGAAGCCCTTCGCAGCACCAGTGATCAGCAGACTGCTGCCTGACCCAGAAGTGGCTTGCACAGCCTGCCCGATGCTCCGATGGGCCATCCAGGGTTGCCAAGCCTCGTTGAGACGCTGCAATCAAGGAAGTTGGACACAAGAGATGACGACCCAATTGACCAACCTTCCCTGCGGCACTGTTGAGGTCAGGGTCTGTGAAGATCAGATCTGCGCCACTGGATGGGTCAGCTCACACCACCTGGTCCCGACAAAAGAGGCTCAGCTCAAGATGTCCGTCAATCGAGGCATGGAATCAGCAGCCGAGTGAGGTCAACGTACGGGTGGTGAGCACTTCCGCCAGCCTGTCTTCAACATCGTCTCCCAGGCTTCGATGGCGTTGTGTCGCAGCATCCGACGACGTGTCTCAGGAATCGGGTAATCAGGCGGCCGCCAGTGAAAGGTCCGCAGGACGACCCATTGACCGTGTGCCGTTGGCGCATCGGGCTTGAACTGAACAACTTTTTGCTGTTCAGGACTCACCAGCCAACCTTCGCGGCTTGGGTTCTCTGCGGGGTCATCGGTGGGATTCTCCTTGCTCTGCATGAGACGATTCTGCTCGCCGCCCACTCCCAACTGATGCGTTCCCATCAAGCCCTTAACCATACGAGTGGCAATCTCTGAGATTGCTTGCATGGACGTTGTTTTCTTTGGCATAGCCAAGAAACAGCTGGATGGCCTCATCGAGCCTGGCCGATGGAAAATTCATGCCAACAAGCGCTTCAACAAAGCTTTCCTTGAGCTCCAAAAGCTCGTCGCAATCGACAGGACCCAGGTATTCGTTTTTAACGACGCTCTTGAGCGGAAAGTGATCCCTCCAACTCCCTCCAAGGAATTGCCTGGCAAATGCATCATTGGTCGGACCAAAATGATTAGCAGTCTCTTCATACAAGTCTTTGTCGAAACCAAAAAATCTTTCCAGATGCCAGTTTTTTTTGATCGCAATATTCCTGACTTTCCGCGCTTTAAATCTCAGATCGCTCGTTTCAACTCCAAGCAGATCACAAATGACTTTGCAGGACTTTGAGAGCCAAATACCTTTCACACCAGGCTGAATATTGGAAGAGCCTTCAGCGACAGGAACCAACTTACTGGGCTCAAATGCAACGCCTATCTCATTGAGAAGACTCGGACACCGGATCCGACCGGCGAGCACCCCCAAGAACAATGAATTTTGTCTCAAAGCCACTGTTGACGATATTTTCAAACTTTTTACACAGATCAAGGGTTTTGTAATTGTCTTGAACAAACCATGACCGCGCAAAAGCCGGAAATCCATCCGCATGATACATACGACGAATGCCATGGCAATACATAGAATTAATCCATTCTGGTTGATTGCGAATATAAAAAACAAGACCTATTCCTAAACCAATTTCGCGGGAAAGCCTCTGCAACTTTGCAACACTGCGTGCTGTGAGAATTTGAGGGTGCAAGGCCTCAGTACTAAGCAATTTATCGCCGCGAACAGCTTTTTGAATAAATTTGAGACTTGCGATTGACTCAAAATCCCCGGAGCCAAAAAACTTCCTGAAGCGCTTTGCAAGACCCATATTTGGGCAGACGAGCAAGCCCTTTTTTCGCAAATAAGATTTATTGGAAATCAGTGTTTGCTGAATGTATGTCGAAGCCGTTTTATGAGGTCCTGCGTGAATCCATAACGTTGACATAGCGAATATTTAGAACCGAAGCACTAGCAAATGGAATGGTTGAAGGGGCCTTCCAGCCCCCATGAGTCAGTTGGGTGATAAGGCTGACTTCACCCCATCTCCCCTAAGGGTCAGGCAGCAACAGGGGCTGCTTGACGGGAGAAACGAACGATGTTGTTCGCAGTTACGGGTTTGCTCTCACCGAGCAGGCTTCAGTCACCCTCCTCATGCCCCGTCGAAACCATTGCAGCCCCGGGATGGGGGAATGGAGCTGAGCGGAATCGAACCGCTGTCCGAAACACTGGTGTGGATCACCTAGTCCGGAGAACCGGACGCTGCCATTCTGTCAGCAGTGGTGACCTGGAGCACAACCACCTTTGGGTCGTGAGAACCGGATGCCCGGGGTGGCGGTTCTGCCCCAGGGCCTTGAAGAGGCCGGCAGCAGTGAACTGGAACGTCTCGGGGCCGGATCGGTGCGGCCGCTGCGCCGCGCCGCCGCTTTCGAAGCCGACATGGCCTGTCTCTACAGGCTGCATCTGCAGGCACGCCTGCCCTTCCGGCTGCTGCGGGAGATGGGACGCTTTCCCTGCTGCAGTCGAGACGAGCTGTACGACGGCATTCAGCACTGCCTGGACTGGGAACGCTGGCTGCACCCATCCCAGACCTTCCGGGTGGATGTCACCGGCATCACCCCGGGGCTGAATCACAGCCACTATTCCGCTCTTCAGGTGAAGAACGCCCTGGTGGACCGGCAACGAGACATCTGGGGAAAACGCTCGTCGATCGATCTCGATGCGCCGGACCTGGCCCTGCATCTGCATCTGGCGCGCGGTGAAGCCGTCTTGAGTCTCGATGGCAGTGGCGGCAGCCTGCACCGCCGCGGCTATCGGGCTGCCATGGGAGCAGCTCCGTTGAAGGAGAACCTGGCCGCCGGACTGATTCAGCTCACGGGCTGGGATGGCCGTGTTCCTCTGGTGGATCCCTGCTGCGGATCGGCGACGCTGCTGATCGAGGCCGCCACCGCGGCGCTTGAGATGGCCCCCGGGCTCAACCGCCCCTTTGCCCTCGAGGGCTGGGCGGATTTCAATCCCGATCTCTGGCAGCGGGAACAAACCCGGGCCCGCGGACGGAAACGACCCGATGCTGAACTGCCGGCGCTGCTCGGGTTTGAGCAGGATCCCGACATCGCTGACCAGGCGCGTGACAACGTCCGGGCCGCCGGGCTCCAGGGGCTGATCGAGATCCGCAGCGGCAGCTTCGAAGGCCAGCAGCTGCCGCCAGGCCCGGGCGTGCTGGTCTGCAACCCGCCCTACGGCCAGCGCATCGGGCATGAGGCCGATCTCGAACAGCTCTACGGCGCACTGGGGCGGTTCGCCCGCAGCCAGGCCTCAGGCTGGCAGCTGTGGCTGCTCAGCGGCAACGCCAACCTCACTGGAGCCCTGCGCATGAAGGCGAGCCGACGCATTCCGGTGAGCAACGGCGGCATTGACTGCCGCTGGTTGCAATACGCAATCCGCTGATTCAGCGCCCCAGCAGCGCCCGCACCGTCTTCATGATTCCCTCGAGGGTCTGAGGCAGGAAAGGACCCTTGAGCACCTGACCACCGATCCTGAGACTGATGCCCGCCAGCACCAGGTTCGCCACCGCCAGCGCCAGCAGCGCCTGCATCAGCGAAAGCTCCCAGGCCTGCTGAATCCAGAGCACGAGAGCCACCTCACCGGCCGCCATGGCGATGAGCATCGCGACGCCACCTGTCGCGAGAAACAGACCGCCGCTGATCAACCGGCGCTTCTCGCGATCCACCTCCTGCAGAGCCATGCGCACATGCAGGTCCATCACCGAGGCCGCCAGAGCCGTGGCCCGGGCCGCTGCACCGAGCCCACGGGGGCGTTGCGTGTCGCTCATCGATCCCGCCGACCACCGCTGAGCATCGTGCCGATCAGCACTCCCACGCCCAGAGCCACACCCACGGCCAGCAGCGGCCGCTGACGCACCGGCTTCTCGATGCGCGGACGCAGGGTGCTGTTGAGTTCATCCAGCAGCTGCTCCAACTGCTGCTCAAGGGGGTCGAGGTTGTCCGCCAGGGTGCGGCCATGCTCTTCAGCCGCCTGCATCAGCTCCTCCAGCTGTTCCCGCACACCCTCAGGCGTCAGGCCGGTGTTTTTCTCGATCAGGCGCACCACCTCATCCATGCTTCCCCGGGTCGCCTCCAGAGTGTGATGCGCCAGATCAGGCCAGCGCTTCTGAATCGTGGGCAGAAGGCTCTCGAACCGCTCACGGAAACGATGCTCGGACGTGCCGTTGGACCGCGACGAGGGCGCATCCATGAGGTCTGAGGGATCAGGTGTTCTCAGGTTAGGGACGCTGGCCGATCAGACCAGCTGCAGCCTTGCGAGACTCACCTCAGGTCATGGATGGGGAACGAAGCGATGACCCGGGTGGTGTTGCACATCGGCATGCACAAGACCGCCTCCACCTACATCCAGAAACGGCTTCAGGCGAATCAGCCCCTGCTCCGGCAGCACGGCATCCGATTCGATGACGACAGCAAGAACCGGCTCAAGATCGCTGCCCGCAGAAGCGACTTCAAGCCCTGGAAGACAAGGTTGAAGCAGGCCAGGGACCGCAACGCCGATCTGCTGATCTCCAATGAGGTGCTCAGCCATCTGCTGGCTCAGCCCCGCGACGAGCGACCCGAGGAATGCATCGGTGACTGGCTGGTGCGTCAGTTCCAGCGCCATGGTTGCGAGATCACCCTGGTCGCCTTCCTGCGCGATCAACCGGGCTACCTGAATTCCCACTACGCCCAGCACATCCGCAATTTCGCCTTGCACTGCCCGTTCGAGGCCTACGCCGAGGCGGTGATGAACCACCGGCATCCCCGTGGGCAATGCGACCCGGAGCGTCTCTTCGGCTGGATCCGGCACCACGCGCAGCTCGAGGCCCGCTTTCTGCCCTACGGCGGCCACTGCAGCGGCGACCCCTTCCTGCAACTCATCGAGATCGTCGGTGGTCCCGCAGCGGCGGACTGGCAGCCCATCGCCCCGGAGAATTCCCAGTCCGGACGCCTGGCGGTGGCGACATCAATCCGCGTGCAGGAGCATCTGCAGGCCCGCGGCATCCGGCTCTCAAGCAAGACGGCAAGACGCGGTGCCACCCATGCCCTGCTGCGCCGCTCCCGGCGATATGGCTGGGAGCGGGACCGCTTCAACGGTTTGACGCCTGAGCTCTACCAGCGCATCCGGGATCACTACCGGCCGATGAACGACCGCTTCGCCCAGGCGGTCTGGGGTCTTGCCAGCTGGGCCGAGCTGTTTCCGGCCGATCCACCATCCGCACAGGCACCGCTTGGACGTTGGCCGCGCTGGCGGGTGGAGTGGGAAAGCCGGGATCTGGTCCGCCGGCTGACCGCCACGACGCCGAGGTGATGAGCGATCCCATGACGCCCCTGCTCCGCTACAGCCTGTTGCGCCACACCGGTGCCCCGGACGACCCCAGCGGCTGCCACTACGACCTGCTCCTGGAGGACGGCGAGACCTGCCGCAGCTGGCGGCTGCCCGACATTCCCCCCCTGAACGGAACCTCCCAGGAGGCCACCCCTCTGGCTCCCCACCGGCGGGTTTGGCTGGAGCCCCGGAGCGCTGCCGTCTCCGGAGACCGGGGCTGGGCGGAACGGGTGATGGCCGGCCGCTACCGGGGAACCCTGCCCGCCGATCCCGACGCGGCCGTGCAGCTCGAGCTGGTGGATGGCGCGCTGAGAGGACAGCTGCGGATCACGGCAGGACGCTGCTCGCTGACGCCCCCTTGAGCTTTCGGACAGCTCCGCTACTTTCGGCTCGCTGAAAGCCCGAAACCCTGTTGGTTCATATCAATCAGGTCGGGCTGACACAGTTCAAATCCTTCGGCGGGGCGATGACGATCCCGCTGGAGCAGGGATTCACCGTGGTCACCGGGCCGAACGGATCCGGCAAGAGCAACATCCTTGACGGCGTTCTGTTCTGCCTCGGCCTGGCGACGAGCCGCGGCATGCGCGCCGACCGTCTGCCGGATCTGGTCAACAGCGGCGTGCTCAAGGCCGGCAAGTCGGCCGAGACCACCGTGAGCGTGCGCTTCGATCTCAGCGACTGGAGCCCCGACGCTGCCGAAGAGGGTCTTGAGCCGCCGGAGGAGGGGCCCTGGATCCGCCCGGATCAGACCGAATGGACCGTCACCCGAAAACTGCGGGTGATGCCGGGGGGCTCCTACAGCTCCAGCTACAGCGCTGATGGGGTGGCCTGCAACCTGCAGCAGCTGCAGACCCAGCTGCGCCGGCTGCGCATCGATCCGGAAGGCAGCAACGTGGTGATGCAGGGGGACGTGACCCGCATCGTGTCGATGAGCAACCGCGACCGGCGCGGACTGATCGATGAACTCGCCGGTGTCGCCCTGTTCGACACCCGCATCGAGCAGACCCGCCGCAAGCTCGATGACGTGCAGGAACGGCAGGACCGCTGCCGGATCATCGAGCAGGAACTGCTGGCCAGCCGTCAGCGGCTGGAGAAGGACTGCGCCAAGGCCCGCCAGTACCAGGAGCTGCGGGAACGCCTGCATCTCGGCCGTCGGCAGGAGATGGTGCTCGCCTTCGAGGCAGCCCGGCAGGCACTGGGGGATCTCGGCAGCCGCCAACAGGCGATCGAGGCACAGGAGCAGCGCGACGCCACCGCCATCGCCGGCGCGCGCGAGACCCTGGGGAAGGCCACCGGCGAGCTGCAATCCCTGCAGGAGCAGGTCAAGGCCCTCGGAGAGGACCAGCTGCTGGCGGTGCAGGCGGAATTGCTCGGACTGGAGACCCGCGGCCGCGAACTGGATCGCCAGGCCACGCAACACCAGGAGGAGGGACAGCGGCTGCAGGGTGTGCGCCATGACCTGGCCAATCGCCGCCAGCAGATGCTTCAGCAACAGCGGGAGCTGGAGCAGGACCCCGGCACGCAGGCCCTGGAGCAGGCGGAGACCACCTGCCGCAGCGCTGAAGCCGCTGTGGAGATGTCCCGCCGCCGCCTCTCCGATGTGGCCGGCCGCTCCGGAGCCTGGCTGGAACAGCAGAAACAGCGCACCGAGCGCCGCCAGCAGCTGCAGAGCAGCCTCACACCTCTGCTGCAGGAGCAGCAGCAGCTGCAGGAACGGCTGCGGCAGGACGCGGAACGGCTGGAGGAACTCGGCGGGGAACAACAGCAGGACGGCGCCGATGAACAGGCGGTGCAGGAACGGCTCAGCCAGCTGGACAAGGAATGGCAGACCGTGCTGCAGGGCATCAGCAGCGGCAAGCAGGCGCTGCAGCAGGCCGCCGACTCCCTTGCGGTGCAGCAGCGCACCCGCACTCGGCTGGAGCAGGAGCAGACCCGGCTGGAACGGGAGATCGCACGGGTGGACAGCCGCCGCGATGCTCTGCAGGAGAGCCGGGGCACCGGCGCCCTGCGGCTGCTGCTGGAGGCGGGACTCGACGGCATCCACGGCCCGGTGGCCCAGCTCGGCGAGGTGGAGGAGCGGCACCGCCTGGCGCTGGAAGTGGCCGCCGGGGCCCGCCTCGGCCAGGTGGTGGTGGAGGACGACCGCATCGCAGCCCGCGCCATCGAGCTGCTCAAGAGCCGTCGCGCCGGCCGGCTCACCTTCCTGCCGCTCAACAAGATCCGGGCCCCCGGTGGTGGTGGCGGGGCGGCATTCGCCCGCGGCGCCCGACCCGGTTCAGGGGACGCTGGAGCGGGCCTGATCGGTCGCGCCGTCGAGCTGGTGCGCTTCGAGCCGGTGTACGACCAGGTGTTTGCGTACGTCTTCGGGGACACGCTGGTGTTCAGCGATCTCGGCAGCGCCCGCCAGCAGCTCGGTCGCTCCCGGGCGGTGACGCTGGAGGGAGAACTGCTGGAAAAGAGCGGTGCCATGACCGGCGGCAGCCTCTCCCAGCGCAGCGGCGGACTCAGCTTCGGTCGCAGCAGCGATCAGGACGAAGCAGAACCGCTGCGGCGGCGGCTGCTGGAACTCGGGGAATCGCTGGTGGTCTGCCGGCGCGAGGAAGCCAAGCTCTCCCAGGCGGTGGAGCAGCAGCGGCCCGCGCTGCGGGATCTGGAACAGCGCCAGGCGGCCCTGGTGGCGGAACGCAATGCGGCCCGTCGCAACCATGGCCCCCTGCTGGAACGCAGCCGTCAGCGTCAGGAGCGGCTCAGCCGCCTGCAGCAGGACCGCGGGGTGCAGCAGGAACGGCTGGAGCTGATCGCCCAGCAGCTGACGCCGCTCAGCAGCGAGCTGGCTCAGCTGGACGCGGCGGAGCGCAGCAGCGACGGACACGACGACGCCTCCGCCTGGAAGCAGCTGCAGCAGGACCTGGAATCCGCCGATGCTCGGCTGGAAGCGGCCCGCAGCGAACGGGATGCCCTGCTCAACGCCCGGAGAGAACGGCAGCTGGCGCTGGAACGGCTCGGTGATCAGCAGCAGACCCTCAGCAACGAAGAGACCCGACTGCAGGAGGCGGTGCAGGCCCTGGCGGGCGCCCATGGAGCCTGGCGACAGCAGCAGCAGGACCTGCAGCAGCTGCGCGAGAAGCTGACTCAGCAGCAGCAGGAGCTGCAGGAGAGCTTTGGAGCCCAGCGCCGGGCCCGCGATGCGGCGGAAGCCGAGGTGGCCCGCCAGCGCCAGGCCCTGCAACAGGCCGAGTGGAACCTCGAGCGCCTGCGGGAGGAGCGCGACGGGCTGATCGAGGAGCAGCGCAGCGGCGCCATCCGGCTGCAGGAGATGGAACAGGCCCTGCCCGATCCCCGCCCCGAGATCCCTGAAGCGCTGCGTCTGGCCGGCCTGGAAGCGCTGCAGGCGGATCTTCAGGCGATCCAGGCCCGCATGGAGGCCCTGGAGCCGGTGAACATGCTGGCGCTGGAGGAACTGGAAGCCCTCGAACAGAGGCTGACGGAACTGAACGACCGCTTGGAGGTGCTCAACAACGAAAGGGAGGAACTGCTGCTGAGGATCGAAACGGTGGCCACCCTGCGTCAGGACGCCTTCATGGAAGCCTTCACCGCTGTGGATGGGCATTTCCGTGAGATCTTCGCCTCCCTCTCCGATGGCGATGGCCATCTGCAGCTTGAGAATCAGGAGGACCCCCTGGAGGGGGGCCTCACGCTGGTGGCCCATCCCAAGGGCAAGGCGGTGCGGCGTCTG
Source organism: Parasynechococcus sp. (assembly GCF_045559935.1). Taxonomy (NCBI): domain Bacteria; kingdom Bacillati; phylum Cyanobacteriota; class Cyanophyceae; order Synechococcales; family Prochlorococcaceae; genus Parasynechococcus; species Parasynechococcus sp. The sequence goes on along the minus strand of NZ_JBJLJL010000008.1, from coordinate 904,953 downwards.
GCAGCCATGTCCGGCGGAGAGAAGTCGCTCACCGCCCTCAGCTTCCTGTTTGCCCTGCAGCGGTTCCGGCCTTCCCCCTTCTATGCCCTCGATGAGGTGGACAGCTTTCTGGATGGCGTGAATGTGGAGCGGCTGGCTGCTCTGATCGCTCGACAGGCCGAGGACGCCCAGTTCATGGTGGTCAGCCACCGCCGGCCGATGATTGCCGCCTCCGAGCGCACGATCGGCGTCACCCAGGCCCGTGGTGCTCACACCCAGGTGGTCGGTCTTCCCGATGCCGCCTGAACGGACGCCGCAGATGCCTTGCGCCAGAATGGTCTGATGACTCCGACCCCTTCCTCGAACGACGCCCTCGCCACCATTCCGAGCGATCGCCTCTGGCTTCGCTCCGAACTGATGGGTACCCAGGTGATCACCCGTGACACGGGTCGTCGCCTCGGTGTGGTGGGAGAGGTGATCGTCGACATCGATCGCCGCGAGGTGGTGGCGGTGGGCCTGCGCGACAACCCGCTCACCCGATTCCTGCCCGGGCTGCCCCGCTGGATGCCCCTGGACCGGATCCGTCAGGTGGGGGACGTGATCCTGGTGGATTCCGCCGATTCCCTCAGCGAGGGCTTCAACCCCGAGCGCTACAGCCGGGTGATCAACTGCCAGGTGATCACCGAATCCGGCCGCCAGCTGGGGCGGGTGCTGGGCTTCGCGTTCGACATCGAGACCGGTGAGCTCACCACGCTGGTGATGGGGGCCCTCGGTGTTCCCCTGCTCGGAGAGGGCGTGCTGAGCACCTGGGAGATGCCGGTGGAGGAGATCGTCAGCAGCGGTCCCGATCGGATCATTGTTTACGAGGGAGCCGAAGACAAGCTCAAGCAGTTGAACAGCGGAGTGCTGGAGAAGCTCGGGGTCGGTGGTCCGAGCTGGGAGGAGCAGGAGCGGGAGCGGTACCGGGTGAACCTGGTGCCGGTGGAGAACCAGCTGAGCTCCGGTCAGCCCGTGGAGCAGGAGCAGCGGCGTCTGCAACCCTCCGAGAGTCAGCGGCTCGAGGTGGACGAGGAACTGGAGTACGTGGAGCTGGAGGAGCGGCGGCAGGAGGCACAGCCGCAGCGCCTCTACATGGACGAGACCGATGAAGGGAACTACCCGGAGCCCTACACGGAGGAGTGGACGCCCCGCCGCCCGGTGCCCGCCTCCCGTCGGCCGGTGCAGCAGCCCGGCGAACCGCTGGATGTGGAGCCGCTGGAGGATCCGGTCAGACCGCCTGCAGAGAGCGACCTCGACGATCCCTGGTGATGCGGTTCAATGCGCGGGTGTGACAGCCCGGATCCCGCGTGACGACTGCGCCTCTCCGCCGATCCGCCAGACCGCTCCGGGCCGTGTCCAGGCCGGCGCGGCCGGTTCCGGACCTTGCTCAGTGGCTCTACCGAGGGACCGTGGTGGTGCTTCTGGGTCTGATCGCCCACGCCATCGCCAAACCGACGGCTGTGGAGCGCTGCATCGATCGCCGCTATCAGCAGGTGCTCGACAGCCATCAGCTCAAGGAAGGTCAGATCACCGAGGCGATCCGCATCAGCGAACGCAACAAGGCCACCAACTTCTGCCACGGCGGCAGCGGCCGTCAGAACTGGAGCCGCTGAAACTCAACCCGCCCGGAAGTCGAGCGAGGCGCTGTTGACGCAGTAGCGCTGCCCCGTGGGCGCCGGACCATCGGGAAACACGTGACCGAGATGGGCGTCGCAACGGGCGCAGTTGATCTCGACCCGCACCATGCCGTGGGTCAGATCACGCTTGGTGGTGATCGCCTCGGGGGTTACACCGTCCCAGAAGCTGGGCCAGCCCGTGCCGGACTCGAATTTGGTCTGCGAGCTGAACAGAGGCGCCCCGCAGCAGATGCAGTGGTACATCCCCGTGGCCTTGTTGTCCCAGTAGGCACCTGTGAAGGCCCGCTCGGTGCCCCCGCAGCGGGTCACCTGGAACTGCTCGGGCGTGAGCGTCTGCTTCCAGTCCTCACTGCTGCGCTCGATGCGATCGGAGCTGGTCATCTCGGGGCTGATCGGAGCTCGGGAACCTTAGGCAGATCCGAGCGCGCGAGGCAGCAGAGAACGCACCTCCTCCGCCAGAGCCTCCACCGCTCCGGGCTTGCCGCGCAGGGCCCGCAGGTCCTGACGCTGGCCCTCGAGCCGTTGGGGAGCTGCCAGCCAGTCCGCCGCCTCCGCCGCGATCTGCTCCGGCGTGATCGCCCCGACACGCTCCGGCACCACCGCACGGCCGGCCGAGATGTTGGGCCATGCCATCAGGCCGTTGTTCCTCAACCGCCACAGGGTGAGCAACGCACCGATCAGACGCCGCAGCCCCGGCAGCCGGGCCAGCAGCCCCAGCCCCCCATCCCAGGCCTGCATCACCTCGAGGTGCTGGGTGGGCACGATCACGATCATCGGCACGGCCAGCGCCCCCAGCTCGGCGGTGTTGGCACCCACGGTGGTGAGGGCGAGATCGCACTGGCTCAGGGGCCCGTGGGCCGGATGCTGCTCCAGCAGCTGGATGCGGGTGCCCGCAGCGGTGATCAGCAGACCGTCGCGATGCTCGGCAACGACAGCGCGGTAGCGGGCGGCGATCGGATTGGCGTCACCGGCAAAGCGCAGCAGCTGGGCCGCACTGGTGGTGGGGGCCACCGGCAGCAGAAACCGGCAACCGGGCCGCAGCTGGGCCAGCCGGTCCGCCGTCTCCAGCAGAAACGGCATGCCCACGCAGAGCTTGGCGGCCTTGGAACCGGGCAGCAGAGCCACCCAGTCGCCCTCAGGCAGCGGATCATCCCGGCGGGCGAAGCCCGAGAGATCAGCCATCAGATCTCCCACCACCCGGCAGCGATGCCGATGGCGCGGGGGCAACTGCAGGCGGACCTGCTCCGACATGGCGGCAACCCGGTCGTTCCACCCGGGCCAGCGGGCCACCCACTCGGCGTAGGTGATGTGGCGGTAGCCGAGGCGGGCCGACAGCAGCACCGTCCAGAACTGATCTCCTCCGAGGAAGACCACCACGCCCCGGCGCGGCCAGGGGCCGTAACGGCGCGGCCGCAGCAGCAGATCCCAGAAACGCCGGGCCGGCAGGATCCGGTCGAACTGCCCCCAGGGCCTGGCCGCCTCCGCTTCCTGCCCCGTGGCGTTCGGGCAGGGCACCAGCACCAGCTGCAGGGAGGCGGTCGCCGCCGGTTGACGCGGTCTCAGCAGCAGAGACGCGTGCAGTCGTTCCGCCAGGGGGCGGACCCAGGTCGTGAGCTCGCCCGGGCCATTGGAGACGAGAACGATGGCGAGTCCGGGGTCAGCTGTCGCGGGACTGGCCAAGAGAATGGAGTGCGGATGGCGAGACTTGAACTCGCAAGGCCGAAGCCACACGCCCCTCAAACGTGCGTGTCTACCAATTCCACCACATCCGCGTGGTCGACTCCACCGCGCGGGCTTCGTCGGAGAAAGATCATACCGACCGAGGGGCCTCGCACCGGAATCCCTGGCCTGCACTGATACGATCCGCCCTCAGGCCTGAAGTGCTGAAGGATGCCCATCGGCAAAGTGCTGATCGCCAACCGTGGCGAGATCGCGCTCCGGATCCTTCGCAGCTGCCGGGAGCTCGGGATCGCCACCGTCGCGGTTTACAGCACGGTCGACAAGGACGCACTGCACGTCCAGCTGGCGGATGAGGCGGTCTGCGTCGGCGAATCGCTGAGCAGCAAGAGCTACCTCAACGTTCCCAACATCCTGGCGGCCGCCACCTCCCGCGGGGTCGACGCCATCCACCCCGGCTACGGATTCCTGGCCGAGAACGACAAGTTCGCCGAGATCTGCGGAGACCACGGCATCACCTTCGTCGGCCCCTCCCCCCATGCGATCCGGTCGATGGGGGACAAAGCCACCGCCAAGGCCACGATGCAGGCGGTCGGTGTGCCCACCGTGCCGGGCAGTGAAGGGCTGCTGTCGAGCCCTGAGGAGGCTGCGGAACTGGCGGCTCAGATGGGCTACCCGGTGATGATCAAGGCCACGGCCGGCGGCGGTGGACGCGGCATGCGGCTCGTGCCCGGCCCCGATCAGCTGGACAATCTGTTCAAGGCAGCCCAGGGAGAGGCCGATGCCGCCTTCGGCAACCCCGGGCTGTACATGGAGAAATTCATCAACCGGCCCCGCCACGTGGAAGTGCAGGTGCTGGCCGACCGCCACGGCAACGTGGTGCATCTCGGGGAGCGGGACTGCTCGATCCAGCGGCGTCACCAGAAGCTGCTGGAAGAGGCTCCCAGCCCAGCGCTGGATCCGGAACTGCGCCGCCGCATGGGGGAGGCCGCGGTCGCCGCGGCCCGCAGCATCCAGTACGAAGGAGCCGGAACGGTGGAGTTCCTGCTGGACCGGAGCGGCGGCTTCTACTTCATGGAGATGAACACCCGGATCCAGGTGGAGCATCCGGTGACGGAAATGGTCACCGGCATCGATCTGATCGCCGAGCAGCTGCGCATCGCCGGCGGGGAGCCGATCAGCGTGCGCCAGGAGGACGTGCAGCTGCAGGGGCATGCCATCGAATGCCGCATCAATGCCGAAGACGCCAGCCACAACTTCCGTCCCGCCCCCGGACGCATCACCGGCTGGCTTCCTCCAGGTGGACCCGGCGTGCGCGTCGACAGCCACGTGTACACGGGCTACGACATCCCGCCGTTCTACGACTCCCTGATCGGCAAGCTGATCGTCTGGGGACGGGATCGCCCGATGGCACTGACCCGGATGAAGCGCGCCCTGAACGAATGCGCCATCACGGGAATTCCGACCACGGTCGACTTCCACCTGCAACTGCTGGAACGGCCGGAATTCATCAACGGCGACGTGCACACCAAGTTCGTCGAGCAGGAAATGCTCGGCTGAACCAGGCCGGGTGCAACCTCAGGCCGTCATCTGAGCGCGCATCAGGATCTGGGAAAGCAGACCCTGCTGCCCCACCAGCAGTTCCCGAACCAGGCTGATCAGGCCGACCCAGATCACCGGGGTCACATCCACGCCGCCGATCGGAGCCACGACCCGTCGCGTCAGGGCCAGCACAGGCTCGGTGGGCCAGGCGATCAGGGGCCAGGCCCCCTGCTTCAGATCCACCTGGGGATACCAGGTGAGCACGATCCGAAGCAGAAAGGCGAGGGTCCATGCCGCCAGCAGCAACCCCAGCAGCAGGTGGACCGTCGGCAGAACCTGCAGAAGCAGCGGCGTCACAAAGCTCAACGCATTCACGGGCGCATCGTAGAAACCAGGCCCTGATCCTTAGGATCATCGCGGCTTTGATGCAGACGGCCCTCCGCCATGACTCCCTCCCTCTCCAACTTCCTGAGCAGCCTCATCTGGGGAGGTGTGATCGTCGTGGTACCCGCCACGATCGCGCTGATCCTGATCAGCCAGACCGACCGGCTTGACCGCAAGCTCTGATCCGCACTGGCGCCACTCGTAGACTGAACTCCACGCGGAGGCGCACCCTTGGTTAACGCCAGTCTGAATTGGGCCAGCATCGTCGGCATCGTGCTGGCCGTCGGCGGGGCGATGCTGTATTTCATGCGGTCGTTCAAGCCAGCGCTTGCCCGCGATTACGACGTGTTCTTCGCAGCCATCGGGCTGCTGTGCGGCGGCATTCTGTTTTTCCAGGGCTGGCGGCTGGATCCGATCCTCCAGTTCGGTCAGTTCCTGCTGGCGGGCACCACGGTGTTCTTCGCCTACGAGAGCGTTCGTCTGCGCGGCGTCGCCACGGAGCAGGCGCGACGTTCCGCCTACTTCGAGGATGAGCCGGCCCCCGTCCGCGGCGGACCCGCCTCCGGCGGACTGCGTGGCGGCTGGGATGACGATTACGAGCGTTTCGACGAGCCCCAGCCCCTGCGCCGGCGCTTCGGCGGTCGCGAGGATGAACGGGAGGAGCGCCCCGAAGAGGACTTCTACCGTCCGCGGCGCACCAGCCGTGCCGCCATCCCAGAAGAAGCCGCCAGTCGCCGCCCCCGGGGACGGGACGACGACCAGGATCAGAGCTGGGGCGCCGATGATGAACGCAGCCGTCGCATGGCCCGCTTCCGGGCCGGCGAGGAACGCGCTGAGCGCCGCAGTGATTTCGGCGAGCGTCGCAATGAACGCCAGGATCAGCGGCGTGGCAGCCGCCCCTCAGGCCGACCGTCCTCCGAACAGGCTCAGCCGCCGTCGGCTCCACGCAGCACCCCGGCGAAATCAGCCGCGGAGGATGCCGCCTTCACCCCGAGCAGCCGTTCCTCCGGCCGCCCGGCAGCTGCCGGGAGCCGCTCGGCACCGCGCAGCTCCCGGCAGGGCAGCGGCCCTGTTCAGAACGGCAGCACCGGGAGCACCCCTCCTTCAAGCAGCAGCCGACAGCAGACCAGCCGCCCACGGGACAACAGCTCCCGTTTCGACGACTGAGCCGCCGGGTCGGCCCTCTGCTGCTCACGGTGCTGGCGCTCTGCGTCAGTGCCTGCAGCAGCCGCCAGGAACAGGCCGCTGGTGGATTGATGGATCGCAGCCAGGAGGATCCAGCCCTCAGCGGTGACGGGCGCCTCCTGGCCGTGATCAGCCCGCAGCGGGGGCGACCCACCGTGCAGCTGCGCTCCCTGTCGGACGGACGGCTGCTGCCGCTTCCCAGCCTGAAACGGCATCAACCCCACAGCTCCCCCTCCCTGAGCTGGAACGGCCGCTATCTGGCCCTGGTCACCCAGAGGGGCCGCCGCCGACTGGCGGTGGTGGCCGATCGTCTCAACAACCGCCTGCATCCCCTGCCGCTGCCGGGCGGCCGCGATCCTGTACGGGTGAGCCTCTCCCCGGATGCGCGTCAACTGGCGCTGCAGGTGGCCGACCAGGGGCGCTGGCGCGTGGAACTGCTGGACCTCAGCGACCTGCTCGAACCGGACCGTCCTGCTGGCGCCGGTCTCACCACCCCACCACTGGAGCCGCAGTGATGAGCCGATGGCTGGGCTGGATCGCCACGGCAGGCGTGCCGCTGCTGTTGCTGGGCTGCCGGACGCCTCAGCCCAGACCGCTGCTGGAGCTCAACGGACTGTTGCGGCAATCGGTGAACAGCCGCCGGGCACCGGATCTGGGACAGCGCTGGCTGGTCAGCCTGGGCGAGCGAGGCGGCCGCGAACGGGTGGAACTGATTGACCTGACCCGCCGACGACCGGTGACACTTCCAGGTCTCAACCGAGCCGATGCCCAACCGATCAGCGCCAGCGTCAGCGCCGACGGCGAGCGGCTGGCCGTGGTGCAGCAGCGGGACGGGCGCACCGAACTGCTGCTCTACCGCCGCAGCGTCGCGGCGGTGCAGCGGTTGCCTCTCGACCCCCCCGGCGTGCCCAGGTCCGTCAGTCTCGATGGCTCCGGCCGCCGGCTGGCGGTGCAGGTGAGCCGCGACGGACGCTGGCAGGTGGACCTGATCCGTCTGCCCTGATCAGGGCAGCAGACCGGCCCAGTGCAGAAAGGTGTCACCGCTGAGGGCTTCGATCAGCAGGATCGCGGCGAACCCCACCATCGCGAAGCGACCGTTCACCCGCTCGGCGTAACCGCTCCAGCCGAAAGCCGGCACATCGGAGGTCGTCGCCGATGTGGACGGGGTGGTGGTCTCGCTGGGGGAGGTCATCCGGCCGGATCAGGGACGCCCGAAGTCATAGCTGGTCGCCGGCAGCAGTCGCCATCCCCCATCACCGCTCAGCTCCAGCACGGTGTCGTGATAGTCCTTCAAGGTGGGGCGGTGGCCGATGCTGATCACCGCCAGCTCCCGCTGACGCAGCAGCGCATAGAGGTGATCCTCCGTGGCCACATCGAGAGCACTGGTGGCTTCATCCAGCACTGCGAACCGGGGTGCGTTGAGCAGCAGCCGGCCGAAAGCCAGGCGCTGCTGCTCGCCGAGGGACAGGATGCGAGGCCAGTCCTGCTTGACGTCGAGGTCGGGGTAGCGGGTCGAGAGGGTGGCCGAGATTGACCTCCTCCAGCACGTGGCGCAGCTGGTCGTCGCTGAAGCGGCCTCTCATCGGTGGGGTAGCAGAGCTGTTCGCGCAGCGACCCCAGCAGCATGTAGGGCTTCTGGGGGATGAACAGGAGCTCACCGGTCTGCGGGTCGCTCCACCGCTCCGCGGGTCGGCGGCCACAGAGCCCGCTGATCATCCGCAGCAGTGACGTCTTGCCGCAGCCGGAGGGTCCCACCACCAGCAGTCGGTCGGCCTCACCGACGCTGAGGCTCAGATCCCGGAGGATCGGCGTGCTCGCCGCCGGGGGGCGTCAGATCGGCATGGCGCACCACGATCGCGTCGCGGCTTGTGATCCGATCAGGAGAGGCTTCACGACTGACCTGCTCAACCTTGCTCTGAAAACCTTCAAGACGGCCTACCCCTGCAGTGAACTGAGCTAATTCATCAATACGATTAACAACGAAAAGAAGTGAGCCCTCAACCATGTTGAAGGCAAAGCCAGCTTGAATAAATCGACCATAATCAATATCCCCTGAAAAATATGGCCCCGCCATCACCAAATAAGGAAAAAACACTCCAGCGTAACCAACAGATCTCTGCATCGCACTGATGATAACTTGCCAAATAATTAACAAGTTAAAATTGCGAACAACTGAACCAAGACGGCGAGCCGTCTCTTGCTGCTCAGGCTCTTCACCAGAATAGAAAGCAATCGACTCAGCATTATTTCTGATATGGACAAGTCCATAACGGAAATCAGCCTCATAACGCAGCTGATCATAATTAATTTTCACAAGACGACGACCCGCGAAAACAAGGACCGTCGTAGAGACAATCGCATAAGCGAATAAAGAGAAAGTTAGCTTTTGGCTAATACTCCACAGGATAAGAATATTAAGAGAAAAAGTCAGAAGGGCATCAAAGATTCCAAGCGTAAATTGAAGACTCTGGGATGTAAAAGATCGCGTATCATCAGTTATACGCTGGTCGGGATTGTCTAGATCAGTCGCCTGCTCATCATTTGGATTAAGAACGTAGTAGGCACGATTGCGCATATAATCACCAATAAGACTGCGCGAAAGCCAGTCGCGCCATACCAATCCGAGCTTGAGCGTGAAGAAAATCTGCGGCCGTGCGAATCGGGAGAGCGACAACAAAACAACAGGCGTAGATGATCAGGATCCGGTAGAAACCCTCCTCCTGCTTCGCCACCAGAGCGTTGGTGAGATCGCGGGCAATGAAACCGATCCCGGCATTGATGCCGTTCACGGTGAGCAGCATCAGCACGATCACGCCGAGCATCAGCCAGTGCAGCCAGCGGCGGCCGCGCAGCTGCTGGCGCATCGCGAGGAAGGCGGACGCCCCCAGCAGAAACAGCCCGCTGAAGCCAACCCCCCACCAGCTTCTCCAGATGCCGCTGATGGTGGCGGCCACACCGCCGAAGTACTTCTCGGTCAGGGCCGGCACCAGCTGCTGAAGCAGCTCGATCAGGCCCGTGAGGGCCACCAGAACCAGACCCCCGACACAGAACAGCAGGGCGACCAGCAGACCGGCGAACTGCCAGCCCGTGGCCTGATCGAGGGGCAGGAAGAAAGGCTGGGCCAGATTCCTCAGCTTGTTGAGCTGACTGCGGAGACCGGCGCGCGGTGCCGTGGCGGTGACTGTCATTCGCCCATTCTGACGAGGCAAACCTCAGCCGGGCGGCCAGGCCAGAGGACGACCACCGAGCACATGCACATGCAGGTGGAACACCGTCTGCCCCGCTGCTGCGCCACTGTTGATCACCGTGCGCCAGTCCTCCAGGCCCTCCTGCTTGGCGACGCGCGCCGCCACCAGCAGCAGGTGGCCCAGCAGATCCCCGTCCTCGGCGTCCGCGGACCGCAGGCTCTCGATCGGTTTCCGCGGAATCACCAGCACATGCACCGGGGCCTGGGGCGCGATGTCCCGGAAGGCCAGGCATCGGTCATCGCTGTAGACCTCATCGCAGGGAATCTCCCCGCGAAGGATCTTTCCGAAGATCGTGTCGTCCGCCATGGAACTGGTGTTGTGACGGGTGGGGCATGAACGCCATGCACCCTTGGATCGATCCCGATGCTGGCACGTTGCCTCAGCGCCTCCCTGCAGGGCCTTGACGCCCGGCCGGTCACCGTCGAGGTGGACATGGCACCGGGTCTGCCGGGCATTCAGCTGGTGGGGCTGCCGGACAAGGCGATCCAGGAATCCCGCGAGCGGGTGCGCTCAGCCCTGCGCAACAGCGGCTTCCGGGGACCGCTGGTGCGGGTCGTGATCAATCTGGCGCCGGCCGACCTGCGCAAGGAGGGCCCCGCCTTCGATCTGCCGATCGCCCTGGCACTGCTGGCCGCCAGCGGCCAGCTGGATCAGCCACGGCTGAGAAACATCTGGTGCGCCGGAGAACTGGGACTGGACGGCAGCCTGCGGCCCTGCCGCGGCGTGATCGCCTTGGCGGAACTGGCATCGGATCAGGGGGCCCGGGCCCTGATCGTGCCGCCGGCCAATGCCGAGGAAGCGGCCCTGATCCCGGAACTGACTGTCCTCAGCGCCCCTGACCTGCGCCAGGTGGTCGAGCAGCTGCAGCAGCGAGGCCCGCTGCTGCGCACGATGCCCCGCAGCACGGCCTTTGAGGCTCCCGAGCCGGAACCACTTGCGCAACCCGGCGTGGAGCAGAGCCTGGCGGCACGGGCTCTGGCCCTGGCAGCGGCGGGCGGCCATCACCTGCTGCTGGTGGGCCCCCCGGGCTGCGGCAAAACCCACCTGGCGCATCAGCTGCCCAGGCTGCTGCCGCCCCTCAGCCGGAGCGAAGCCCTCACCATCACGCGGATCCAATCGGTGGCCGGCCTGCTGCGCAATCCCGGCACCCTGCCCAGAACACGGCCGTTCCGGGCGCCCCATCACAGCTGTACCGCCGCTGCACTGCTCGGCGGCGGCATCAGTCCGCAGCCGGGGGAGCTCAGCCTCGCCCACGGCGGCGTGCTGTTTCTCGACGAGCTGGCGGAATTTTCCCGGGCCGTGCTCGACCAACTGCGGCAACCCCTGGAGGAGGGCGTGCTGCGGCTCAGCCGCAGCCGCCTGAAAACCACCTTCCCGGCTGCGATCACTCTGGTGGCAGCCACGAACCCCTGTCCCTGCGGCTGGCATGGCGACCGTGAGCACGGCTGCCGCTGCAGCCTCAGTCAGCGTCAGCGTTACTGGCAACGCTTGTCAGGCCCCCTGCTGGATCGGCTCGATCTGCAGCTCCGCCTGGAACGTCCAGCGGCCAGCCGTGTGCGCCGCTGCCTTGAGCCGACGCCGTCAGCCGGCATCGAGCCCTGGCTGCAAGCGAGCTGCATCAACAGCGCCCGCCAGAGAATGCGGGAGCGCAATCCCGGTGGTGGCTGCAACCGGGATCTCAGTGCCGAGGAGTTCGGCCGGGTCGGGCGGTTGGAACGCGATGGACTGCAGCTCTGGGAACACCTGATCGCCAGCCGCCGGCTCACCACCCGCAGCGCCCTGAGACTGCTGCAGGTGGCTCGCACGATCGCCGACCTCAACGGCAGGGAGACGGTGTGCGCCGACGCCGTGGCCGAGGCGAGCTGCTATCGCTGCACCGATCCACTGGTCGTGGACACGGCAGCCTGAAGGTCAGTCGCGCACCCTGCGGACCGGGACGTCGCTGTACGGCTGCGGACCGATCGGCGGCGGAGCGAGATGACGGTCCGTGAGGGAACCGAGGGCATGGGTCATGGCCTCACCCAACCAGTGGAACCAGTGGAGAACCTTGGCTTGCATGAGCACCTGCTGCGACTGCCTTCAGTGTGGGAACACTGACAAAGGCCGGCAACAGGTGTTTCCACTCCTTTTCAGCTCTGCGGGGCCGTGTCGCGATAGATGTACAGGTGGCCAAGCCCCTTCTTGCCATAGGCGCGGCGCCGCAGCGACCAGCCGGGCTCGAAGCTGAGCTTCAGGAATCCAGAGGCCACTCCGCCTGAGCGAGCCACGAGCATGGTGGGCTGGGAGCGATCGCGGGTGGGGGCCGCCAGCAGTTCCATGTCGCTGCCGGTGTTCACCACCGTGAGCCGGTAGCGGGTGCCCAGGTCATCTCCGCCGATGCGCAGGGAATAGCCGTTGCCGTCGATGTAGCGGCTGCAGATGCCGGTGAAGTCGAAAGTGGAGAGCAGCGGGTCCACCATGGCGGGAGCACTGCCGCTGACCGAGAAGCAGGGGCGCTTGCTGGTGCGCTGCTCGTAGATGTTGAGCTGGGAGCGTTCACCCTGGCCGATGGGTGCCGACACCAGGATGAAATTGGCCTCGTCCACCGGCACGGCCTGAAACACGGACCCTTGAGCGAGGGCGACGGGAGCGGCCAGAACCCCGCAGACAGTCAGTCCTGCGGCGATGGACAGAGAACGGGGGATCACAGCCGAATGACGGAAGTCCCCGGATCGTAAAAGTCCCGGGCCGGGTCGATCCAGCGGTTCAGGCCGGTTTGTTCAGGCGAATGGCGACAAGAAGTGTCCCGACCGTGCCTGGGGCTGCAAGAGCCAGGATCCAACCGGTGGTGGTCACACCGAGATCGGGATCGCCGTAGGCGAGCTCAAAGACACATCCGGTGGAAGCAATGCCCAGGATGCAGGCCAGGGCGAGGAACACGCCCGCCAGAGGTTTCATCGGCATGGATCAGGAGACGCTCCGCACGTGCTGGCTCTGAAAGCCATTCTCCTTGAGTTCCTTCTCCAGACCTGAGGCATCGGTCACCCGATCGACGAACAGCACGCCGTTCAGATGATCCATCTCGTGCTGGATGCAGCGCGCCATCAGACCGTCCGCCTTCATCTTGCGGGGACGCCCCATCTCGTCGCGGTAACTGAGCTCGATCGACGTCGGCCGGACCACATCCAGATAGACGCCCGGGATGCTGAGGCAGCCTTCCTCATAGGTGTCGATCGAGGCACTGGAGGCCGAGATCTCCGGGTTGATCAGCACCAGCGGCGGGGTGGCGGCGTTCTCCAGATCCAGATCGATCACCAGCAGCTGCTGGTGAACGCCGACCTGGGGAGCAGCCAGGCCGATGCCCTTGGCGGTGTACATGCTGCGCAGCATGTCGCGGGCCAGCTCCCGCACCTGCTCATCCACCTTGCCGATGCGACGGGCGGGCTGTCGCAGCACCTCATCGCCGAGGGTGTGAATCTCCAGCGGAGGCGTTTCCAGCGCCTGCTTGGGAACCAGCATGGTGTCCCGAGCCTTGTCGGCATTCCGGGCCAACTGGGCAAAGCTTCCCGCCAAGGACTCCAGAGCGTTGATTCAACATGTTAAGCGGCCCGAACCAGGCGATATGGAACCTGCTGCACACCGGCAACCCCTCGCCAGTGATCACGCCGTCGGCAGGCTGCCCGGGCTGAAGGAACCCCGCCTGCTGAAAGGGTCGGATCAACGTCTCTGGCTGCTCTGGCTGGAACAGCGTCCCCAGGAACGCGGCCGCACCACAGCACTGATCCGCCCGTTCGCGGACTCCGCCGCCAAGCCGGTGGAGCTGACTCCCGCTCCGATCAACCTGCGCAGCCGCGTGCACGACTACGGCGGCGGGGTGCTGACAGCCGCGATCGAGAACGGTCAGCTGCTGCTGGTCTGGATCGCGTCGGGCTGCCTCTGGCAGCAGCACTGGCACCTGCCCGACAGCTCCGGGGCTGCAGCCGCCGTGATGGAGCCCCTGCGGCTGACGCTGCCTGGGGAGTGGGATCTGGCCGACGGATTGCTGGATCTTCGCCGCCGTCGCTGGCTCGGGATCAGGGAGATGGCAGGACGTGACCAGCTGGTGCAGGTCTCGCTCGACAGCAGCGATCAGGAGCCGCAGCTGCTGCACCAGCCGGCGGACTTCGCCGGCTATGCCGTCCTCAGCGCCGATGGCGGACAGCTGGCCTGGGTGGAATGGCAGCAACCGGCGATGCCCTGGGACAGCAGCCGGGTGTGGTGGTCGCCTCTCAGCGAAACAGGTGAGCTGGCCGCTCCCTGCAGCCTGGCCGGCGGAGACGCCACCGCCGTGTTCCAGCCCCAGTGGCTGCCGGACGGGCGGCTGCTGGTGGCGGAGGACAGCAGTGGCTGGTGGAACCTGATGCTGCAGCAACCGGGGGCAACGACCTGGGAGCGCCCCTGGCCGATGGCGGCGGAGACCGCGATGCCGCAGTGGATCTATGGCATGAGCACCACCGCCTGGGATGGGGAGCACCTGCTGGCAGCGGTCTGCAGCGAGGGCCGCTGGCAGCTGAAGCGCCTGCGACTGGATGGACGCATCGAGGCCGTGAACCAGCCCTTCGATGACCTGGCCGGACTCGCCGCCCTCGAGGGCCGGGCCGTGGCGGTGGCCAGCAACAGCCGCACAGGGGCAGGCCTGCTGGAGCTGGATCTGCGCCAGCACGCCGCGGAGCCCTGGATCCATACCTCCGCGGTGCCGGCCGTGCTGGCACCCGCAGCGATCAGCGTGGCGGAGCCGATCTGGTTCGCCGGCCACAACGGTCAGCGCACCCATGCCTGGTACTACCCGCCGAGTGACGGCAGCAGCGGCGCAGCCCCGCTGCTGGTCAAGAGCCACAGCGGTCCGACGGCCATGGCCCGCCGCGGCCTCAGCCTGGCCATCCAGTACTGGACCAGTCGCGGCTGGGGCGTGGTGGATGTGAACTACGGCGGCTCCACGGGGTTCGGGCGGGCCTATCGCGAGCGGCTCAACGGGGGTTGGGGCGTGGTGGATGTGAGCGACTGCGCGGCCGCAGCCCAGGCCTTGATCACGGCCGGACGGGCCCATCCGGAACGCATCGCCATCGAAGGGGGCAGCGCCGGAGGCTTCACCACACTGGCGGCCCTCTGCTTCACCGATGTGTTCCGCGCCGGAGCCTGTCGTTATGCGGTCTGTGATCTCACCGCCATGGCTGTGGACACCCACCGCTTCGAAGCCCGCTATCTCGACACCCTGGTGGGGGCCTGGCCGGAGGATCGGGCCCGCTACGACGAACGCTCACCGCTGCAGCACGCCGATCGGATCCGCTGCCCGGTGCTGTTCTTTCAGGGGCTGCAGGACAAGGTGGTGCCCCCGGAGCAGACCGAACGCATGGCGGCGGCACTGAGAGCCAACGGCGTGCCGGTGGAGGTGCGGCTGTTCGAGCAGGAAGGCCATGGCTTCCGTGACAGCGCGGTGCAGATCCAGGTGCTGGAGGAGACGGAAGCCTTCTTCCGGGAGCGGCTGGGGATCTGAAGCGACGGAGGCACCTCAATCCACGCTGAAAACGCAACCCACTTCAGACCATGTGATGGTTCCGACAGTGGAAAACAGCCGCCATCACCACGTGCCGGGCTGAACGTCGATCAGCCCGAAACCCTGGACTCCGGGGTGGTGGCGACTGGGCGAAGCGAACTGGCGGCCTGACCAGACTCAGCTGTGCTCCCGCAGGAAGGAGACCGTGGAGGCGAGCTCTTCGCCGAAACGGTCGATCTCCTCGAAGGTGCTGATGAAACTGAGGCTGGCCCTGGCGGATGCCGTGACGCCGTAGTGGCGATGCAGCGGCTGACAGCAGTGATGGCCGCTCCGGATGCAGACACCGGAGGCATCCATGAGCGCAGCGATGTCGTTGGCGTGCACGCCCTCGACCAGGAAGGTGGCCAGGGCACCACGCTCGGGCTGCTGCTCGGGGGTGGGGCCCAGAACGCGCACTCCGTCGATGGCCTGAAGCCGCTCGAACAGATGGCGGGTGAGCTGTGCTTCCCAGGCCTGAATCGCCTCGAGGCCGACGGCCTGCAGGTAGCGGATCGCCGCACCCATGCCGACCGCTTCACCGATGGCGGGGGTGCCGGCCTCGAACTTGTGAGGCAGATCCGCCCAGGTGCTGTGATCGAGAAAGACGTCCTGAATCATTTCGCCGCCACCGAGGAAGGGGGGCATCGCCTCCAGCAGCGCCTCGCGCGCCCAGAGGAACCCCATCCCGGTGGGACCACACAGCTTGTGGGAGGACGCCACCAGGAAATCGGCACCCAGAGCGGCGACGTCGGTGGGCTTGTGGGCCAGGCTCTGGCAGGCATCCACCAGCACCAGGGCACCGGCGGCATGGGCGGCGGGGATCACCTGATCGAGGGGGTTGCAGCAGCCGAGACTGTTGCTGACATGCACCAGGCTCACCAGACGGGTGCGGTCGCTGAGCTTGGCGCGGAAGTCGTCGAGATCCAGTTCACCGGTTTCCGTGATGCCGACGTGGCGCAGCACACAACCGGTGCGCTGGGCCAGCAGCTGCCAGGGCACCAGGTTGCTGTGGTGCTCCATGAGGGTGAGCAACACCTCATCCCCCGCGCGCAGGTTGGCGTCACCCCAGCTGCGGGCCACCAGGTTGATCGCCTCGCTGGCATTGCGGGTGAACACGATCTCCCGCGCACTGGCTGCACCGACGAACTCCGCAGCCGCGGACCTGGCGGCCTCGAAGGATTCGGTGGCGCGGACGCTGAGCTGGTGGGCACCGCGATGCACATTGGCGTTGTCGCAGGCGTAGTAGTGCTGCAAGGCCTCGAGCACAGGGAGCGGCTTCTGGCTGGTGGCAGCGTGATCCAGGTAGATCAGCGGGCGACCATCAGCGGCGCGCTGCTCCAGAACCGGGAAATCGGCACGATATCGTGACGCCAACGTGTCGATATTGACACGATTTTGTGCCAGTCTGAGATCAGTGCTGGTCATGCGGCCAGCCCCTCCAGCACCCGCTCGAGCGGAGACCAGATCCCGGCCTGATCCGGCAGCTGGCGAATCACCTCCAGACAGGCACCGCGCAGCAGCAGGGCCGTGGCTTCTCCAGCAGCGATCCCACGGCTGCGCAGGTAGAAGAGTTCGTCCTCCTGCAACTGGCTGACGGTGGCTCCGTGGGCGCAGCGCACATCGTCAGCGACGATCTCCAGCTCAGGCTTGGTGTCGACACGGGCCCGATCCGACAGCAGCAGGTTGCGGCTCAGCTGAGCTGCATTGGTGCGTTGCGCCGCCCTGGGCACGCTGATGCCGCCGTTGAAGATGGAGTGGGAGCGACCGGCCGCCAGGCATTTCTGCAGCTGGTCAAGCTCCCCCTCCGGTCCGTCGAAACGGACAGAGGAGTGGGTGGCGAGCTGCTGATCCGCATCGCTCACCGCCAGACCCTGCAGGGTGGTGGTGGCCTGACCATCCACCTGCACGACCCGGGGCTCGAGACGTCCAAGGGACCAGCCCCGCATCACAGAGGTGAGGGCGTAGCGGCTGCGGGGCTCCTGTTCCACCGCCAGGTGGGCCAGCAGCGAGGCGCTGCCGTCTCCAAGAGCCAGCAGACCGTGGTTCAGGCAAGCCTCCTGACCCAGATGAACCTCCAGCACGTGGCTGTGGGCAGCGTCAGCCTGAGCCGTCACCACCTGCAGCAGATCCAGCTGCGCCTTTTCTTCCATCAGCAACAGCACCCGTGTCGCCGTCAGCCCCGCAGCACCTGTCTGCAGAAGCTCCAGAGGCGGCACTGAACCGCGCACCCGCAACGCCAGCACCCGCCGGCTGCAGGCATGGTTCAACTCCACCGGCCACACGTCGGCGCACCCGCAGCGATCGAGGGTGTGGCCGAGGGCCTGCCTGAGTTCGCTTTCAGTGAGGGCACTGATCCCCTCCGGAAGGGTCACACCCTCGAGGGGATCGCCGAGACCATCCAGCCGCAGGCGCAGCACTCCTGTAGCCACAGCCGGTTGCTCCGCCTTGGCCGGCGAGGCGCTGAGAGGCAGATCGGCCAGCGCTGCCAGACGTTTCAGATCCGTGAGCCGCCAGGCCTCCTGACGGCGGGTGGGCAGGCCGAGCCGCTGCAGGGCTTCCCGCCCCCGCTGCTGCACCGGCTCCAGCACGCTGCTTGCCATGGTCAGGCCACCCCCTGAGCGGCCAGTTCCTTATCGACCCAGTCGTAGCCAGTCTTCTCCAGCTCGAGGGCCAGATCACGCCCCCCGGTGCGGAGGATGCGGCCAGCCGCCATCACGTGCACGTAATCGGGAGTGATCTCATCGAGCAGGCGCTGGTAGTGGGTGATCAGCAGGGTGGCGTTCTCCGGTGTCGCCAGTTGATTCACACCTGCCGCCACGATGCGCAGCGCATCGATATCCAGACCCGAATCGGTTTCATCGAGGATCGCCACCACGGGCTCGAGCAGCGCCATCTGCAGGATCTCGTTGCGCTTCTTCTCGCCACCGGAGAAGCCTTCATTGACGCTGCGCTCGAGGAAGGCAGGGTCCATCTGCACCACCTTGAGCCTGTCGCGCACGTGGTCTTCGAAATCGAAGGTGTCCAGCTCCTCCTGCTCCCGCTGGAGCCTCCGGGCATTGGTGGCCACCCGCAGAAACTCCAGATTGCTCACCCCGGGGATCTCCACCGGGTACTGGAAACCGAGAAACACCCCCAGTCGGGCGCGCTGTTCCGGTTCCAGCTCGAACAGGTCGTTGCCGCAATAGCGGACGGCACCGGCGGTGACCCGGTAAGCGGGGTGGCCGGCCAGCACCTTGGACAGCGTGCTTTTGCCGCTGCCATTGCGACCCATCACGGCGTGGATCTCTCCCGCCCGCACCTGCAGGTTCACCCCTTTGAGGATGGGTTGATCCTCCACGGAGGCATGCAGGTCAGTGATGTCGAGAAGCAGCTCGGCGTCAGGGCGGATCACGTGGATAAGAAGAACGGTTGGAACGGAGTGGTCAGGGGGATCAACCCACGGATCCCTCGAGCTTGAGGGCCAGCAGCTTGTCGGCTTCAGCGGCGAATTCCATCGGCAGCTGGTTGAACACATCACGGCAGAAGCCGCTCACCATCATCGACACCGCCTCTTCGAAACCGATGCCGCGGCTCTGCAGATAGAACAGCTGGTCTTCGGAGATGCGACAGGTGCTGGCCTCGTGCTCGATCGCCGCCTGGGGCTGCTGGGAGCGGATGTAGGGGTAGGTGTTTGCCGCCGCCTGATCGCCGATCAGCATCGAATCGCACTGGCTGTAATTGCGGGCCCCTTTCGCCGCGGGGCCGATCTGCACCAGGCCGCGGTAGCTGTTGCTGGAATGGCCGGCGCTGATCCCCTTGCTCACGATCGTTGAGCGGCTGCGCGGACCGACGTGAACCATCTTCGTGCCGGTGTCGGCCTGCTGGCGGTTGTTCGTGAGGGCCACGGAATAGAACTCACCCACCGAATCCGCGCCCTGCAGCACGCAGCTGGGGTATTTCCAGGTGATCGCCGAGCCGGTTTCGACCTGGGTCCAGCTGATGCGGCTGCGATCACCGCGGCACTGACCCCGCTTGGTGACGAAGTTGTAGATGCCGCCGACGCCGTTCTCATCGCCGGCATACCAGTTCTGCACGGTCGAGTACTTGATCGACGCATCGTCCAGTGCCACCAGTTCCACCACCGCTGCATGCAGCTGATTGGTGTCGAACATCGGCGCCGTGCAGCCTTCGAGATAGCTCACGGAAGCGCCTTCCTCGGCCACGATCAGCGTGCGCTCGAACTGACCGGTGTCGCCGGAATTGATGCGGAAATAGGTGGACAGCTCCATCGGGCACTCGACGCCCCTGGGGATGAAGACGAAGGAACCGTCGCTGAACACCGCTGAATTCAGAGCGGCGAAATAGTTGTCGTTGCTGGCCACCACCGTGCCCAGATAACGCTCGATCAGCTCAGGGTGCTCTTTGACCGCCTCACTGAAGGAGCAGAACACCACACCGTGCTCCGCCAGCTTTTCCTTGTAGGTGGTGGCGATCGAAACGCTGTCGAACACCGCATCCACCGCCACATTGCTGAGCCGCTTCTGCTCGCTGAGAGGAATGCCGAGTTTGTCGAAGGTTTCCAGGAGCTTGGGATCCACCTCCTCCAGGCTCGATTTCTTCTCCTGCTGCTTCGGCGCCGCGTAATAAATGATGTTCTGGTAATCGATCGCCGGATAGCCCAGAGCAGCCCAGTCGGGCTCCTCAAGGGTGAGCCAGTGCCGGAAAGCCTTGAGCCGGAAATCCAGCAGAAAGGCCGGTTCATCCTTTTTGGAGGAGATCAGCCGAACAACGTCCTCGCTGAGACCCTTGGCGATCTTGTCGGTCTCGATCTCGGTGACGAAGCCGTACTTGTACGGCTGGCTGACGAGATCTCGCGTGGAGGTGCTGGTCATTCAGGTCAGCCGGCGGTGGCGTGAATCGTCTCGGTGCTGATCGTCTGAACCTTCTCCTGGGAGGCGAATGGATTGTCTTCCGTGAGAAACAGCATGCAGTGGCATTCCTTGCGCTCCCGCATGGGCACGCAGGGGCAGTTCCAGAAGGCCTGGGACACTTCCGCTTCCTTGTCTTCGTAGTGGCGGCAGGGGCAGAGAGCGCCGCCCAGTTCATCCTTGTGACGCGCCAGACCCTTCAGAACCACCGCCGTCACGCTGGGTTCCGTACAGAAGTAGGTACCGGTGCGCTGGGCGTAGGTCTCAGCGAACTTGCGGATCACCTCCAGACTTTCAGCTGTCGGCTCAGGAGCGGCGTCGGACATGGAGGCGAAGACGGATTACGAAACACCGTGGTTTCCTTATCGGAAGCCTAAGGCAGCCGATCGCCCCACGGCGGCCCACCATTGTGAACTCCAGCACTCCCCTTCCAGTGGCATCGTGTGATGAGGTTCCCTCTTCCATGACCGCCCCGGCTCAGGCCAGCACCCGCGATGCCCTGCTGTCCCTGCTTCTGGAGCGCGGGGATGCGGAGGCAGCTGACCTGGCGGGCGCCCTGGATCTCTCCGTTCAGGTGATCCGGCGTCATCTGCGCAGCCTCGCGGAGGAGGGTCTTGCTGAATCCAGCACCGCAGCCAGCGGGCCTGGGCGCCCCAGCAATCGCTGGAGCCTCACCGAACGCGGGCGTGAACGGTTCCCCGATGGGAGTCGCCGCTTCGCGCTCGGCCTGCTGGACTCGATGCGCGCCAGCCTGCCCGAGGAGACGCTGAAGCAGCTGCTCAACCAGCAGGCTGAGGACAAGGCGGAACAGTACCGACAGCAGCTGGGGGATGGCAGCCTGCAGCAGCGCCTGGAACAGCTGACGCGCCTGCGGCGCGACGAGGGCTACATCACCAGCTGCAGCCCAGAGGACGACGGCCTCAGCTGGCGCCTGCAGGAAGTGCACTGCTCGGTGCAACGCATCGCCGAGGAATTCCCCGCCGTGTGCGACCAGGAGCTGCTGTTGATCCGCCGCACCGTTCCGGACTGCCGGGTCGAACGGGTGCACTGGCGCCTGGAGGGGGGGCATGCCTGCGGTTTCCGGATCACGCCGATCGAGAGCTGATGGCCATCGACGCGACGGTGATCGCGCGCATCGACGCGACGCTTCTGCCCCAGATGGACCGGCATCACCTGCGGTTGCTGGCCCATTGCCTCGAGAGCTTCCGGGCCATGGACAACGCTGCAGGCGATGCGCTGCCTGATGCCGCCAGCAGACGGCGCTGGTGTGAACAGCAACCGGTGGTCGCGGAGGAGCCGGGCTTCCTGCGCTCTCTGCTGCATCAGCTCGAGGGAGCCGCCGAGCAACTGCAGACCCTGGCCGACAGCCTGAACAAGCCCCCGCTGCAGCTGTCTCTGGAGGACCTGATCAGCGCCGCCGAGGCGCGCTGCCATCATCAGATTCAGCCGGGACGCGCCGATGAGCCTTGAGATTCCTGATGCCCTCAGCTTCTTCCGGCTGAGCTGCGGCCGCTGGCGCTCCCAGCGCAGCCAGCATCATCTGCTGCATCGGCGGGCCGAGGCAGGAGCCTCCTTCATCGTGGTGGAGGAACTGCCGAAAGGAGACCCGCGGCTGGCGGAGATCGCCGCCTGCAACGGGGAGAGCGCCGAACGGATCGTGGGCGGCTGCTGGGTCCGCTGGAGCGGATCGATGGCCTGGGACAGAGCCGGCGAATCCCACGAAGACCAGACCATGTTCGGGCTGATCCCCACCGACGACAGCGGGCGCAACGGCCTGCTGCTGAGGGATCGCGGCTATGCGGAGAAGGCACCGGTGGCCGGGCAGTTCCGCATGGATGAGGAGAACGGCCTGATCCTCACCACCGACTACGAAATGATGAGCTCGCTGGAGCGCTTCTGGTTCGCAGGGCCGAATCTGCGGCTGCGCACCAGCACCGTGCAGGGCCTCTCCAACAATGCCTCCTTCTGCATGGAAACCCGCCAGCTGGATGACCCAGCAGCGGCGACGGCTGCCGCCAGTGCCGGCATGCCCGGGGCCCTGGCCCCCTTCGGCTGGTAAGCAGAAGTACTCAACTCTCTATTACGGGATGTAATCGGTGCCCCTGCGGCGGGAAGGGGGACAGGTCGGCACTTCTACGATCTGCGGCAGTGGATGCTGAAGCTCGCGTGGCCATTCCCCTTCTGGAGTACGCACCGATCACCCAGAACTCACGGGTCGCCGCCCTGCGCGTCAACTCGGATGAGACGGCACGGGCCTACTCCATGGAAATCGCCATGGACCGGGACAACCTCGTCACGGTGATCGAGAGCGCCTATCGGCAGATCTTCTTCCACGCCTTCGAATCCGACCGCGACGTCAACCTGGAATCCCAGCTGAAGGACGGGCAGATCACGGTCCGGGACTTCATCCGTGGACTGGTGCTCTCCGACACCTTCAAGCGCAGCTTCTACGGGATGAACAGCAACTACAAGGTGGTTCGCCACCTTGTGGAGAAGCTGCTGGGCCGCAAGAGCAACAAGTCCGAGGAGATCGCCTGGTCGATCGTGATCGGCACCAAAGGGGTCGAGGGCCTCGTTGATGTGCTGCTCGACAGCCAGGAATACCTCGATGCCTTCGGCTACGACACCGTGCCCTCCCAGCGCAACCGGGTGCTCCCCGGACGCGACCTGGGTGACACCCCCTTCAACATCACCAGCCCCCGCTACGACGAGTACTACCGGGGGATCCTCGGCTTCCCTCAGATCGTGTTCATGGGAGGCCCCGGAAAGGCCTTGCCAGCACGCGCCAAGATCAAGCGGGGTGGCGCTCCCGCCGATTACCTCGAATGGCTCAAGGATCTGCCGATGCCCAACCCGCGCGGGAACACCACCACCACGGACATCGACTACATGTCACGGGTTCCCTTCCGCAGCATCGGCCGCTGAACGTGGGCCCGGTCACTCACAAAAGCGGGGCCTCTGCCCCGCTTTTTTTGTGTGCTGAACAGTGATCCCCGCCAATCCTCCAACGGCTTGCCGTCAGTGGATGCTGACTCCGACTCCAGGCAAGGTCTGAATCGAGGTGTTTGGCCGCACAATGATCCCGAATGAAAACTGGAGTTTTTGGACGTGTCCCAAACCCTCACCTCTCTGGCACGTCTGACACTGCGCCAACTTCGGCAGATCGCAAGCGACCTGGGCGTTCCTCTTTACAGCCGTAAGAGCAAGGAAGCCCTCGTCGGCGAGGTGGCGCAGCGTCAGGAACAGCGCGGTGGTGATCTCAAGGCGATCGAGGCTGAGCTGAGTGCTCCCGCGATTTCCACCAGCGAGACCCGCGTGGTCTTCCTGCCTCGCGATCCCCAGTGGGCCTACGTGTTCTGGGAGATCTCCGACGATGACCGCCAGCGGGCTCAGAAGGAGGGCGCCAGCCGCCTCTGCCTGCGCCTTGCCGACGTGACCGGCATGCAGGACGGCAGCGCTCACCCTCACACCCTTCAGGAAGTCCCCGTCGACAGCCACAGCACCGAGTGGTATCTGCCGGTTCCCCTCTGCGACCGCGACTACCGCGTCGAGCTCGGCTACCGGATCGGCACCACCTGGATGTCCCTGGCCTTCTCCTCCGTGGCCCGCGTCCCGGCTCTGCACCCCAGCGAGCAGATCCTGGATCAGTTCGTCCCCTTCAGCCTCGACACCACTTCGGTTCCGGAAGCTCCTGCTGCTCCCGTCACACCCGCTGAGCCCAGCGACAGTGGCCTGCACGAGCGTCTGTATCAGAGCGCCACGGTGCACTTCCGCCGTCGCCGCGTCGGTTCCGAGGAGTTCCAGGAGGGTGTCGACTCCTCCGGCGATTCCGACAGCTTCGGGCTGAGCGATTCCGGCATCGGCCTCTGGGCCAGCGGCCGTAATGAGTCCGGCCTCGGTGGTGTGGCTCCCCGCCAACGCTCCTTCTGGCTGGTGGCTGACGCCGAGCTGATCGTCTACGGCGCCACGGATCCTTCCGCCCGTCTCACCATCGGCGGCGAGGACGTGCCCCTCTCCACCGACGGCACCTTCCGCATCCAGGTGCCCTTCCGCGACGGTGAGCAGATGTACCCCATCGAAGCCACAGCCGCAGACGGCGAGCAGAAGCGCAACATCACCCTGAACTTCGCTCGTCAGACCCCCGAGGACAACAGCAACCCCGCCAGCGAAGCCCGCGCCGAGTGGTTCTGAACTCCCACGACAACGAAGCACCGGCCTCCCTGCGCTGGTTCGTCGCCATCACCCCCCTCGCGGGGGCGATGGCGTTTCCTTTGATCGTTCCGCTGGTGATGGCCAGGGTCGGGATCGCTGCCGGCGTCGCCGTTGCCCTGGTGCTGAGCAGTTTCTGGTTCATCGCCATGCTCAAGACCTCGGAGATGCCCCACTGATCTCGCCGGGGAATGCTTGAAGCGTGATCCCCATACGGCATCGTGCTCCGATCCCTCTCTCTGATCACTGCGCTGTTGATCAGCAGCGGCTGCAGTCAGCAGGGTCGCGTGATCGGCAGCACGGCAACCGAACTGCCGCAGCCACCTCAGATCGAGGTGCTGTTCAATCACCGTGACACCAGCAGCTACCGCTCACCGCTGACGGGACGCTGGCGCAATGGCGATGATCTCGAGCGATCCCTGATCGCGGCCATCGAGGGCGCTCAGCAGGAGGTGCTGGTGGCCGTGCAGGAACTGACGCTGCCCGGGATCGCCAAAGCCTTGATCGCTGCCCGGGATCGCGGACTCACGGTGCAGGTGGTTCTGGAGAACACCTACAGCAGCCCCTGGCGTGAGCAGCAGCCGACCCACCTGGCGAACCATCAACGCCAGCGCTGGCAACGCCTGCAGCAGCTGGCGGATCTTGATGGCGATGGCATCACCAGTGATGAGGAGGCTGCCGCCGGAGACGCGGTCGGCCTGCTGCAGGAGGCAGGCATCCCGATGGTGGACGACCGCGAGGACGGCAGCAGCGGCAGCGGCCTGATGCACCACAAATTCCTGGTGATCGACGGCCGCAGCGTGCTCACCGGCTCGGCCAATCTGACCAGTTCCGGCATCCATGGCGATGCCGGCCGCAACAGCACCCGCGGCAACGTCAACCACATGCTGCACCTGAGAAGTGAGGACCTCGCGGAGCTGTTCCGGGCTGAATTCCAGCGCATGTGGGGAGACGGACCCGGCGGCAAAGAGGACAGTCGCTTCGGGTTGGCGAAACGATCCGCCGGGCCACAGACGGTGATGGTGGGCGATGCCCGGGTGGAGGTGCTGTTCGCCCCCCACCCGAAACGCAACCCGGAACATGGGTTGAACTGGCTGGGCCAGCAGTTGGGTGCAGCACGCCGCTCGATCGACATGGCGTTGTTCGTGTTCTCGGCCCAGCAGCTGGCTGATGTGCTGCAGGAGCGGGTGAAGGCCGGCGTGAAGATTCGGCTGGTGGCCGATCCCGGCTTTGCCAGCCGTTCCTTCTCGGAAGTGCTGGATCTGCTGGGGGTGGCCCTACCGGATCGCAACTGCAAGCTGGAGCGGAACAACCAGCCCTATGAGGCCCCCTTGCGGGGCATCGGCACGCCACGGCTCGCCCGAGGCGACAAGCTGCATCACAAGTTCGCTGTCATCGACAACCGCACCGTGATCACTGGGTCCTTCAACTGGTCGCCATCGGCTGCCCACACCAATGACGAGACCCTGCTCGCCATTCACTCACCCGAACTCGCCCAACATTTCACCCGGGAGATGGATCGGCTCTGGGACACCGCCGAACTGGGGATCACACCGCACCTGCGCCGCAAGCTGGAACGTCAGAAGATCCGCTGCGGGGATGGGGTAATGAACGGTTCCCCGAATCCAAACAGATCCAACAGTTGAATCAACATCAAGCCATCCATCAGGTCATGAAAAATGATGCTCCCGCTCATCGCCATGCTGATTTGCCCTGGGCAAACAACCCTGGAAGCTCAGGCCTGTGCCACGCAAAATGTCGAACAATCCGACGCCAAGTTGAATGCGATCCTGGGCGATAGAACGTTCTCAGCCTGGAACAAACATCGTGACCGCTTCTGCTCCTTGGCCAAAGAGTCCCTGAAGGACGGATCCATTCACGGCCAAGTTCTGCTTGGTTGCTTTCAGCAATTCAATCAACTGCTGCTGAATGAATTTCGCAGCCTGGCTGATCCGCCTCTCAAGCAAAACAGAGCCGAAGGTGAATGGGTGCACTGCATCGTCAAGCGTGAGTCCGGGCACCAGTTCGATGGCGGATGCATGGTCCAACCGTTCGCTGGCGATGGAAGCTTTCACCTGCGCAATGCCTTCCACGATGTTGATCTGATCCCCGGGATCAACCGCCTCACCATCCGTGTCACGGAACCCGGCAAAGCTTGGTTGACCGTCCAAGGCTTGAACCTTGATCAGTCACCCGGCGAGACCCGATCACCCGCTGAGCGGCGTGACGATGACAAGACCTGCTGGATCACCAGAGGGTTATCGGTCTGCATCAACTGAACAGCGATCAGGTCAGAATGCGCCCATGACTCCGTTCCACTCCACCGCGGCTCTGCTGCTGCTGGCTCTCGCCCTGCCGGTGCAGGCGGCAGAACCCTATGTGCCCTGGCCCAGCAAGGAGAAGCTGCGCGAGATTCAGCTCGCCGCCTACAGCTGTTCCAGGGAGAACGACGCGGCTGACTGCAGCCGAGCCCGCAGCCTGGCTGATCCGCTGATGGACCATCCCCGCCTGCCCGTGGTTTGCAAGGACGTGCTTTGGGCCGTGATCGAACGATCCACCACCGCAGGCAGCAACGATTACAAACGCCGCGACAGCATCGACAGCGAGGCCCGGCGCATCACGATCAGCTGCGCGGAGCCAGTGAAGAAAACGCCGAAGAACCAGCCTCAGGGTGGACCGAATCCCGGCGGTGGTGGCAGCGGCTTCGGGTTCGGGGCCTCCTGATCACGCTCAGCGTGCTGATGCCCCGTCGCCGAGCATCTGGAGCAGCGTTTCAGAGGTGCTGAGCATTTCAGCCACGTCCAGTTCCAGCTCGCGACCGGCGATATCGGAGGCCAGATCGCAGACCGACGAGGAGAGGCCGGACACGTCGCAGCTGTTGGACAGCTGCACGATGGCGTTGGAGAGCTTGCCGCGCAGGCATTCCTCCGAACCTGCCTCATGGATCACAGCCTCTGCGGCGTTCTTGGCAGCAGCCGAGGCCTCAGGGAACGGCTTTGCCCGCTTCCAGGCCTGGGTGGCGTGGGCTGGAGCCAGCTGTAACCCGGCTCCAAGCAGCATCAGCAGCAGTGTTCTGTGCATATCCGAGCCCGAAACGCGCGGGGAGTGGCTGGCGACCGCAACTGGTCGTGTCCATCACGCTGCCACGGTCATCCCGTGTTTACGTTCCGCGTAGTCCCACTCTTCGTGATGACCACCTCGGCCCCGGTGGAACCGACGCAACGTCAGGTGCGCCTGGACACTCCCTTCACCGATCAGAAGCCCGGCACGTCCGGACTGCGCAAGAGCAGCCAGCAGTTCGAAGCGCCGCACTACCTCGAGAGCTTCGTGGAGGCCGTGTTCCGCACCCTCACCGGTGTGCAGGGGGGAACCCTGGTGCTGGGGGGCGACGGCCGCTACGGCAACCGTCGTGCCATCGACGTGATCCTGCGCATGGGGGCCGCCCATGGCCTCAGCAAGGTGATCGTCGCCACCGGCGGCATCCTTTCCACCCCCGCGGCCTCCAACCTGATCCGCAAGCGTCAGGCCATCGGCGGCATCATCCTCTCGGCAAGCCACAACCCCGGCGGCCCTGATGGGGACTTCGGCGTGAAGGTGAACGGTGCCAACGGCGGGCCGACGCCGGCCAGCTTCACCGACGCGGTGTTCGAGTGCACCAAGACCCTTGAGCAGTACACGATCCTCGAAGCGCCGGCGATCCCCATCGATGCTCCCGGCAGCTTCAGCATCGGTGCGATGCAGGTGGAGGTGATCGACGGCGTCGATGACTTCGTGGCGCTGATGCAGCAGCTGTTCGATTTCGATCGCATCGCCGATCTGATCCGCGGCGATTTCCCGCTGGCCTTCGACGCCATGCACGCCGTCACCGGTCCCTACGCCAGCCGCGTGTTCGAGAGTCTGCTGGGTGCTCCGGCCGGCAGCGTGCGCAACGGCGTCCCCCTCGAGGACTTCGGCGGTGGTCATCCCGACCCGAACCTCACCTATGCCCACGAGCTGGCCGATCTGCTGCTCAACGGTGATGCCCATCGCTTCGGTGCCGCCTGCGATGGCGATGGCGACCGCAACATGATTCTGGGCCACCAGTGCTTCGTGAATCCCAGCGACAGCCTGGCCGTGCTCACGGCCAATGCGTCGGTGGTGCCGGCATACGCCTCCGGCCTGGCGGGTGTGGCGCGATCGATGCCCACCAGTGCAGCCGTTGATGTGGTGGCCAAGGAGCTGGGGATCGAGTGCTACGAGACCCCCACGGGGTGGAAGTTCTTCGGCAACCTGCTCGATGCCGGTCGCATCACCCTCTGCGGTGAAGAGAGCTTCGGCACCGGCAGCAATCACATCCGTGAGAAAGACGGCCTCTGGGCCGTGCTGTTCTGGCTGCAGATCCTGGCGGAACGCCGCTGCAGCGTCGCCGAGATCATGGCCGAGCACTGGAAGCGCTTCGGACGCCACTACTACTCCCGCCACGACTATGAGGCGGTGCCCAGCGACGCGGCCCATGGTCTCTATGACCGCCTCGAAGGCATGCTTCCCGGCCTCATCGGCCAGTCCTTGGCGGGTCGCAGCATCAGCGGGGCCGACAACTTCAGCTACACCGACCCCGTCGATGGCTCCGTGACCAAAGGCCAGGGACTTCGCATCCTGCTCGAGGACGGCAGCAGGGTTGTTGTTCGCCTCTCCGGCACAGGCACCAAGGGCGCCACGATCCGTGTGTATCTGGAGAGTTACGTGCCCAGCACCGGTGATCTCAACCAGGATCCCCAGATCGCTCTGGCCGACATGATCAGCGGCATCAATGCGCTGGCGGAGATCCAGGAGCGCACCGGCATGGACCGTCCCACCGTGATCACTTAAACCGTGATCACCTGATCGTCGGCTCAGCGGCGGCCCCGATGGGGGTTGTAGTGGCGGTAAGCCTCATCGGTGGCCTCCTGCTGAAGCTGACGCATCACCTCAATCGCGAAGCTGCTCAGGGCTCCAGCCAGGATCACCATCAGAAAGAACAACCGGACGCTGCGCTGCGGGATCTCAGCAGGGGAGTGTTCGATCAGTTCCTGGATGAAGAAACTCACAGCGGCGCCGGTGGCCGCTCCCACCACAGCAGCCATCAACACCCTCCAGCCGCTGAAGGAACGGCTCGGATCCAGTTCCGGTGGCTGATCCATCGGGGTCATGACGTCGGCGTCTGCTCAGTTGTGACGTCCCGTCCCTCCGCCTCGCCCAGCAGAGATTTCATCACCACGTAAAACACAGGCACCACGAGGGTGGAGAGGAAGGTGGCCACCAGCAGACCGCCGAACACCACAAGCCCGAGGGAGGACTGACTCTGGGCGCCGGCACCGGTGGCCAGCATCAACGGCAGGAAGCCGGTGAGTGAGGAGATCGCCGTCATCAGGATCGGCCGCAGACGCGACTGAGCCGCGAAACGGGCGGCCTCGAGGGCGGAATCCCCCTCGCCCATCCGCTGATTGGCAAGGTCCACGATCAGGATCGCGTTCCCTCCCGCCAGACCGATCAGCATCACCAGACCCACCTGGGCATAGATGTTCAGCACCTGGCCCGCACCGGCAAGAAACACCAGGGCGCCCAGCAGAGCGGTGGGAACCGTCAGCAGGATGATGATCGGATCGGTGTAGCTCTCGTACTGGGCGGAGAGCACCAGGAACACCGCCAGGATGCCGAGGGCGAAGATCACGATCGCCAGGGATCCCGCCTTCACTTCCTCCCGGGAGATGCCGGTCCAGTCGTAATCAAGACCCCGGAAGCTGCCCTGTTCAAACGTCTGGCGCATCGCCGAGATCGCCTGACCGGAACTGTTGCCCGCAGCCGGCGTGCCCTCCACCTTGATCGAGCGGTAGAGATTGAAATGGGGGATGACGCTCGGCCCCGTGGATGGAGTCACCGTGAAGAACTCGGACAGTGGGATCTGGCGGCCCTCGGCATTGCTCACGTAGACGGAGGCCAGCTGCTCCGGTGTTGCACGGTTGTCCGCATCCGCCTGCACATAGACACGGCGCACCTTGCCTTCCTGGAAGGTGTCGTTGACATAGGCACCTCCGAAATTGACGCTGAAGGTGGACATGGCGCTGCCGTAATCCACCCCGAGGGAAGCCATCTGCTCCCGGTCCACCTTGATCTCGATCTGGGGCGATTGCGGCGTGAACAGGGTGTACACCCGGTTCAGGATCGAATTGGTGTTGGCAGCCTGGATGATTCGGCCTGAGGCCGCGAAGAAATCATCCAGGGAGTAAGCGCCGCTGCTCTGATCCAGCAGCTGGAATTCGAAGCCGCCTCCGGTGCCGTAGCCGGGAATGGCCGGAGGTTCGACGACGATCACCCGGGCGCCCTGGATCTGCTCGTAGAACTTCTGATTGAGGCGCTTCACCACCGCGCCGACGGTGTGATCCTCCCCGGGACGCTCATCCCAGTGCTTGAACCCGGCGAAGAACAGACCCTTGTTGGGAGCATTGCCATCCAGGCTGGCTCCGCTGAACAGTGCCGCGGCCCTCACGTCCTCTTCGGTGCTCATCACCTCCGCGATCTGACGGTTGATGGCGAGAGTCTTCTGGCTCGACTGGCCGTCGGGAGCCTGCACCACCCCGATCGCATACCCCTGATCCTCGATCGGCACGAATCCCCCCGGTACGCGGGTGAACGCCAGGCCCGTGAGCAGAATCCCGATCGCCAGCACGCCCATCACCACCGGACGTGCCTTGAGCACCATGTCGAGCACGCTGGCGTAGCGCTTCTCGAAGCCGCTGTAGAAGCGGTTGAAGTTGGTGAAGATCGACGGGATGAACCAGCCCACCAGCAGACCGATCCCGGTGAACAACAACACGGGGGGGAGCTTGCTGATGCCGGCGATGATCACGCCGACCACGGCGCCTCCGGCCGCGAAGGGCAAGCGCAGCGGCAGCCCCGTCAGCAGCGACGCGATGTAGCCGATCACCGCCCCCACCGCCATCGGCACCGCCGCCAGCACAGCACCGTCACCGGCGCTGAGCAGGCCGTAGATGAAACCGAGCACCACCCCAGCCGTGGCGTACTGATGGCGGCTGAGCTCCTTGGTTTCCCGCGCCAGCAGCAGCGCGGAGAGCATCGGAGAGAACGTGAGGGCGTTGAACGTGGAGATCCCGATGGAGAACAGGATCGTTGCGGCGAACTGCTTGTAGATCGTTCCCGTCGCACCGGGGAAGAACAGCACCGGCAGGAACACCGCCATCTTCACCAGGGAGGTGGCGATGACGGCACTGAACAGCTCATCCATCGTCTCCATCGCCGCCTGCACGGCGGTGCGACCCTCCGCCTTCTTCGCGGAGGTGTCCTCCACCACCGTGATCGCGTCGTCCACCACCAGTCCCGTAGCCAGCACCAGCCCGAACAGGGTGAGCTGATTCAGCGAGAACCCGAAGGCGAGCACCAGGGCAAAGGTGCCGATCAACGCCACGGGAATGGCGATGGCCGGCACCAGGGTGGCCTTCCAGTTCTGCAGAAACAGGAACAGGATCAGCACCACCAGGATCACCGCATCGCGCAGCGAATTGGTGACCCCCTTGATCGACTGGCTGATGAAATCGGTGGTGTCGTAGATCTTCTCCACCTCGAGGCCCACAGGCAGGGTCTGCTCGAAGGTCTCCAGCACGTCCTTGACGCCGTTGGACACCTCGATGGCATTGCTGCCGGAGAGCTGATAGATCGCCACGCCCACCGAGGGAGATCCACGCAGGTCGATGGCATCAACGCCGTAGACCTCACCGCCGAGGGAGACACGGCCCACATCCTTGAGTTTCACCAGGCCGCCATTGGCATTCCTGGCGAGCACGATGTTCTCGAACTCGCTCTCCGTGGTCAGACGTCCCTGCAGTTGCACCGTGAAGGTGAATTCCTGACCCTCCGGCGCCGGATCGCCACCCACCTTCCCGGCTGGAACCAGGCGGTTCTGACTCTGCAGCTGTTGGACCACATCAGAGGCGGACAGCCCGCTGGCGGTGAGCTTCTGAGGATCCAGCCAGAGACGGAAGGCGATCTTGCGGTTTCCGAAGTACGTGACATCGCCGACGCCTTTCACCCGCTTGATGTTGTCCGTCAGGTTCTTGTCGAGATATCCACTGATCGTTTCAACGCTGTAGTCGGTCTCGGAATCGGGTGCATTGACGAAGTTGTAAACCAGCAGGATCGAATTCGAGGCCTTGTTCACCGTCACGCCCGATTTGCGCACCTCCTCAGGAAGCTGCGGCTCCGCCAGGGAGACGCGGTTCTGAACGTTCACCTGGTTGATGTTGCCGTCGGTGCCGCTGTTGAAGGAGACCGCAATCGAACTGACACCATCCGATGAGCTGTTGGAGGTGATGAAGTCCATGTCCTCCACACCGTTGATCTGCTGCTCCAGCACCGAGGTGACGCCTTGTTCAACGGAGACGGCATCAGCTCCCACATAGGTGGCACGCACCTTCACCGTCGGGGGAGCGATGTCCGGAAGGTTCTCGATCGGCAGGATCGGAATGGCGATCAGCCCGACGATCACGATCAGCAGGCTGCAGACCGTGCTGAGGACCGGGCGGGTGATGAAGGTATTGGAGGCGGACATCGTTCAGCTTCAGTTCGGTGTCGCACCCGTCTGAACCTGAACAGGCATGCCGTGCTTCAGGTTCAGCAGATTCGTGGTGATCACGGTTGCGTTCGACGACAGCCCCTTGCTGACCGGGTAGAGGTTGTTCTCCAGTTCCCCGACCATGACCGGTGTCTGCAGAGCGAAGCGGGCATTCGCGGGCAGCTTGCCGGCGTCGATCGCCTTGCTGAGCTTGGCCAGATCGGCCTTGCCGGGATTCGCCTTCAGCTCCGCCAGGGTTCCGAGACGGAACACGAAGCTCTGACCGGAGGTCTGGGTGACAGCAGCGAAGGGCACCGACAGCTGCTCGGTCTCGTCGAGCAGCACCCGGGTGCGCAGGCGCTGACCGCTGAGCAGCTGGCCGGTCGGATTCTTGAAGACGGCCTTCACCAGCAGACCCTGGGTGGTCGCATCCACCTGCGGATCGATCGAATCAATGGCACCGGTGCTGATCACCTTGTCGCTGCCAGGTGCGCTGAGCAGCACCGGCAGACCGAGCTTCACCCGCTCGGAGAAGACGGCAGGAATCTCGACCCTGGCCTCCAGCTCGGCGTTCTGAACCAGGGTTGTGAACACCTGACCCTGCTGAATCACATCGCCGACCTGCACATGAACATCCGCCACGGTGCCGCCGGCCGGTGAGCGCAGGTTGCTGTAACTGAGATTGGCTTCCGTCGCCCTGACCCTCTCTCGGGCGGTGTTGACCTGTTCAACGGACGTGAGGTACTGGGTGCGGTACTGATCCAGCTGCTTCTGGGACGAGGCGCCTTGAGCGGCCAGATATTCGTAGCGCTCCCAGTTGGTCTTGGCCGTTTCCGAGCGGGTCTCCTCCTCCATCAGCTGCGCTTTGTCGGACGCCAGCTGCGCCTGCTGCTGCGCCTGGTCGAGCACCACGAGGAGATCACCGGGATTCACCTGATCCCCCTGATCGATCCCCAGCTGCAGGATCCGTCCGGATGCCTGGGCCGCCAGTTCCACCTTGCTGAGGGAATCCAGGGTGCTGACCGTGTCCACCCCATCGGTGAAGACCGCCAGCTCCGCAGGAGCCACCTGAACCTTGGGCGGTGGCGGTTGCTTCGGGGGCTCGCCCTTGCAGGCACTGACGACGGCAAGGGCCATCAGTGGCAGAACCAATCGCTGCGGAGCGCGCACTGAGAATCCTTGTCTGGTCGAATTATCCGGAAGATTCCAACAACGGCCCGATTCTTCGGGATAGCGGCAAGATTGTCACCAGATGTCCGCGCCCATTGAGCCAGGACCTCTTCGCCTTTCACGGTGATCAGCAACGTCGGAGGCTGGCGCCCCTGGCCGATCGGATGCGACCGCGCACCCTTGAGGAATTCGAGGGGCAGAGCGGCATCCTGGCGGACGGTCGACTGCTGCGCCGGGCCATCGCCGCCGATCGCGTCGGCAATCTGATCCTGCACGGGCCACCCGGAGTCGGCAAGACGACCCTGGCGCGCATCGTGGCCAATCACACACGAGCCCACTTCAGCAGCCTCAATGCCGTGCTGGCGGGGGTGAAGGATCTGCGAGAGGAGGTGGAGGCGGCACGCACCCGGCTGGAGCGCCATGGTCTGCGCACGATCCTGTTCATCGACGAGGTTCACCGCTTCAACAGCGCTCAGCAGGATGCCCTGCTGCCCTGGGTGGAGAACGGCACCGTCACCCTGATCGGAGCCACCACCGAGAACCCCTACTTCGAAGTGAACAAGGCGCTGGTGAGCCGCTCGCGGCTGTTCCGGCTGCTGCCTCTCGAACCGCAGGATCTGCAGCGGCTGCTGGTCCGGGCGCTGGACGACGACGAACGGGGCTTCGGCGAGCGCAGGGTGGAGATCACAGCGGAGGCCGCTGCGCATCTGGTGGATGTCGCCAATGGCGATGCCCGCAGCCTGCTCAATGCCCTGGAGCTGGCGGTGGAGAGCTCCGAACCGGACGCCGGCGGTGTGATCCGGATCGATCTGACCATCGCCGAGGAGTCGATCCAGGAGCGGGCGGTGCTCTACGACAAGCACGGCGATGCCCACTTCGACACCATCAGCGCCTTCATCAAGTCGCTGCGGGGGTCCGATGCCGACGCCGCCCTCTTCTGGCTCGCCCGCATGGTGGAAGCAGGCGAAAACCCCCGCTTCATCTTCCGGCGCATGCTGATCGCCGCCGGGGAGGACATCGGTCTGGCGGATCCCCAGGCGATCGTGGTGGTGGAGGCATGCGCCGCGGCCTTCGAGCGGGTCGGCCTGCCCGAGGGGCTCTATCCGCTGGCGCAGGCCGCTCTGTATCTGGCTGGTGCCGAGAAAAGCAACAGCGTGATGGGGTTCTTCGATGCCCTCAAGACCGTCCGCTCGGCCAGCCGACAGGACGTGCCCAGCCACCTGCGGGACGGCAACCGGGACGGCGCAGCCTTCGGTGATGGCGTCGGCTACCGCTACCCCCACGCCTACGTGGAGCACTGGGTGGACCAGCAGTACCTGCCGACCGCTCTCCAGGGGGAGGTGTTCTGGCAACCCGGCAGCCAGGGCTGGGAAGGGCAGCGCCGCCAGCGCATGGCGGAGCGCCGCGCGGCCCAGCTCGCTGCGGCCGCTGAGCTGGCGGCGGAACAGCCGCTGCTGCTGAGCAGTGGGCCCGACAGCCCGGCCCTGGAGCGCTGGATCCAGCGGCAGTTGGGCCAGGAGGGAGACCGGCTGCATCGCCTGCGGGATCAGCTCTGGCGTTCGGTGCCATGGAAGCGAAACGACCGGGTGCTGCTCGTGGGGATGCGCTCCCTGCTCTGGGCCCTGGATCCGCTGCGGGCCGTCCCGGAGGGCGGCGTCACCGTGCTGAGTCCCACCGAGGGGGACCACAGACGGATCAGCGCCCAACTCGAACTGCTAGACGCGTCCCTGCAACCGCAGCTGCTCTGCGGCGATCCAGGAGTGCTCTGCCAGCTTCCGGACGGTCAACGCTTCGAATGGATCGGGGGCCGCCTCGGTGCCGCTGACCTGGAACCGGAGCGCTGGCAGATGCTCTGGGAGATCCTGATGCAGCGCTGCAAGGCGGGGAGCGGCCTGCGCCTGTTGATCAGCACAGCGGCAGCGGGACCGGCGACCGCTCTGATGCAGGCAACCGATGCAGCCATCGGGGATGGTCTCGAAGCGCTGCTGCAACGCGAACAGCAGTGGCTGGCTGGCACCGAGGTGTGCACCGACGTGATGCGGAACTGCGGCTGGGAGCTGGAGGAGCGCAGCTGGGGTGAGACCCTGTCACTCAGCGGCGGTGCCGATCTGGAGGAACGCTGGCTGGCCGAGGGGTCCAGCTACCGACGCATGATCTCGGACGTGGGGAACGACGTGATCGAGCAGCTGCGCCGCGAGCTGCGCCGGGTCGGACGCGATGGCTTTGCGTTGCCGATGCGGCACCTCCTGCTGCAGGGACGTTTTGTCAAACCATGAAAAAACCCCGGCCGAGGCCGGGGCTTGATGAACGAAATCGGCTCAGGGCCTGATCACCACAGGGGACGGGCAGGAGCTGTGTAGGTCTGCACTGCACGGGGAGCGGGCTCAGGCAGTGCGGAGTTGGCCTGGACGCAAGCGGGCAGGAAGACGTACCAGGACAGCAGGGAGGTGCACTGGGCGTCGCCTTCGCACTTGTCGGGAGCACAGACGTTCTGAGCACCGGTGTAGGTGCCGCAGGTGTCAGCCAGACGGAAGTCGACAGGCAGGTTCTTCATGATGCCTGCGGAGGACAGCTTGCCCTTCTTGGAAGCAGCGATGATGGCGGAACGCAGAGCGGGAACTGCGGTCTTCTTCATCTTCCAGTAAGGGAAGTAGGAAGCGGTCTGATCCTTGAGGAACTTGACGCCGTCCTTGGAGTAGAGGAAGCGAGCAACACCGACCACATCGACCTTGTAGGTCTTGGTCATGCCTTCCTGGATCTCTTCGGCAGTCCAGCCGGAGTTGTTGATGCCAGCTTCAAGAGCACGGTCGGTGATTTCACCGGTCTTGAAGAACTTTTTGAAAGCTTTGGAGGAGGTGGTCCACACAGCACCACCGGTGTTCCAGCGAACAGGACGCTTGGTACCGGCTTCTGCGGGAGCAGCCAGAGTGGCGAGGGAAGCACCAGCCAAAAGGCCGGCGGCGAGACGAGTAAACACGGACGACAGAGAGGGACGTCACCCAAAAAAATAGCTGTAGGTAGAAAAATCGCCAACACAAACGCGCAGATCTGGTTCGATCAGGACCAAGTCGAGCTCAAATCCGGCAGATCGGGGGAGGCTGTCCCGGGCCGAAATCAGCTCCGACCACGGCCAGACGCCAGTCCCCAAGATTGACGTGGTGCACCTGTAACCGCAGACCCAGGCTGCGGTGAACCGCCATGCCGATCGTCTCGCTCAACGACCATTGGTCCAGATCGGTTGCCAGTCCTCCCCGTTGCCATTTGATCGCCGCTTCCTTGGCAATCCAGTGCTGCAACACCGCCGGGCGGCGTTCCGCGGCCGCAAGGCTGAGCAGAGCGTCCCGGTCATCGGGGCAGAAGAAGCGCCGGCAGAGAGCCTCCGCCGCAAAGCTTCGGTCATGGCGTTCGAGATCGACCCCGATGCGTTGGCTGGACCAGCCCAGCAGCAGGGCATCACGGCTGTGGCTGATGCTGGTCCAGCCCCATCCAGCAGCGAGGGTCGGCGGATGCCCCGGCGGCGCATCCAGGGGGATGCGATCCGGACACAGTCGGAAGCGATCCGCAAGACAGCTGCGCAGCCAGCGACGGGAATGGGCGAACTGCTCCGCGCGCTGCGATCCGAGAGCGTCCGCCCAGGAGCGTTCCCGTTCCGTCAGCGTCACCTGGGCATCGGGAGCCTCCCGCCTCGGGATCAGCCAAAGGGCCATTACGCTGCCGCCAGTTGCTTCCGACTGCGCCTGTGGCTCTCCAGATCGGCGATCCGGCACCTGATTTCACACTCCCCAATCAGGACGGTGAACCCGTGAAGCTGTCCTCATTTCTGGGACAACGGGTCGTTCTGTACTTCTACCCCAAGGACGACACGCCGGGTTGCACCAAGGAGGCCTGCAACTTCCGCGACCGCTGGGAGCGCTTCGCTGAACACGGCATCCAGGTGCTCGGCATCAGCAAGGACAACGCTGCCTCCCACACCAAGTTCATCAGCAAGCACGAACTGCCCTTCACCCTGCTGACGGATGAGGAGCCCTGTGCCGTGGCGACCAGCTACGAGAGTTACGGCCTGAAGAAGTTCATGGGCCGCGAATACATGGGCATGATGCGCCACACCTTCGTGGTGGATGCCGAAGGCAAACTTGAACGCATCTATACAAAGGTGAAATCCGCCTCGATGGCGGATGACCTGCTCAGTGATCTGGATCTGGGCTGATCATCGGCATCAGATCCACCAGTCCCTTCATCACCAGATCGGGATCACAGCGGACGTGGAGCCCCGCCCGGATCAGTTCTGGTTCCAGCCGGGCCGCGTCTCCTCCGCAGAGCCAGATGAGAGCCCCGCACTGCCGCTGTGCTTCCCCCAGAGCTCCCACCAGAGCCTGCAGGGCGCCACGCCACATCGCTGCATCGGTTTCCCGGGGGAACAGGCTTGGGGATTCGACATCCAGAGCCGGCAGATCAAGGCCGGATGCACCCGCGGCCATGGCCTGCAGCTGCATCCGCAGGCCCGGAATCAGCTGACCACCCCGGAAACCACCGGCGGAGTCCAGAAGCGTGAGGCTGAGCACCGTGCCGGCATCCGCCAGCAGCACACCGGCCCGACGATCCAGTTGCTGTTCGATGCAGCGGTTCCAGGCACTGAAGGCCCCCAGTGCCCGGTCAACCCCGAGCCAGGGAGGACAGCCCTCCACGGGGACGTCCGCCAGGGTGAGGCGTCGCACCGTGTTCAGGAATGGCGTCTCCGGCACCGGGCCGACAGCCGCCCAGACAGGCGGCGTGATCTCGAGCCGGCTGAGGTCGGGGAGGCTGTGGTCGAAATGCCAGCGATCGGCCTGGAACTCGGCCCAGTGCCAGCGACTGTTTCCGATCAGCAGGCCGGTGCTGCAGACCGCCGGATCGACCACGATCAGATGCCGTCCCCGAGCATTCCCTCAGCAGCGTTCTGCGGCAGGTGAATGCCGCACTCCTGCTTCAGGCCGCCGAAACGGGTGCCGCGGCCGCTGTGGTCTCCGCTGTCCGGACCGCTGGAATGCCAGTCCCCGACCGTCGAGTAGCCCTGATCAAACAGCGGGTGCTGAGGCAGATCATGCTCCTGCATGTAATAGAAGACATCCCTGGGGGTCCAGTCGAGCACCGGCCGCAGGGACAGTCGGGTGCGGATCGGATCCAGCCAGGTCATTGAACGGCGGTGGTCCGTCTGCCCGCTGCGCACTCCGCTGGCCCAGCAGCGGACATCAAGGGATGCGAACGCCTCTTCAAGCGGTTCCACCTTGCGGATCCGGTGGTAGGTCTCCAGGTCACTGACCTGCCCTGTCTCCCAGAGCCGACCATGCAGGGCCTCCATGCGGGCGGGAGACATCGGACTCTGCGCCACCACCAGACGGATGCCCAGTTGTTCCGTCAGCTGCTGGGCGTAGTGGTAGGTCTCCGGTGGCAGGTAGCCGGTGTCCACCCAGATCACGGGGATGGACTCACCGCCCTCCAGCTGACTGACCATGTGCAGCAGCACTGCCGACTGGATTCCGAAACTGGTGGTGAGGGCGAAAGCTCCTGGGAAACGATGCTGCGCCCAGGCCAGTCGCTCCGCAGGGGCGAGCGGTTCCAGCTCGTGACGCGCCGCCTCGAGATCCATTGCTGCAAGCGGATCCAGGGAGGACATCTCCAGGGGGACCGCAGTGCGAGTCATGGCGTCCGAGCCGTCGGTCATAGCGCCATCTTCACCCGTCGCCGTTCCGTCGACGCTGCCTATGGTTTGAGGAACACTCACACCGCCCATGACCGGACCTTCGTCACCATGCGATGCCGTGGTGATCGTGGGCGGTGGATTCGGCGGATTGACGGCGGCCCTGAGCCTTCGCAGCCGGGATCCCTCCCTCCCCATCGTGCTGGTGGAGCCGCGGGAGCGCTTCCTGTTCCAGCCGATGCTCTATGAGCTGCTCAGTGATGAGCTGCAGCTGTGGGAAGTGGCGCCTCCCTACCGGGATCTGCTCAGCGGCCGGGGCATCAGCTGGCTGCAGGACACGGTGCAGTCGATCGACGGCGACGGCAGGACCCTGATCACCGCGGGCGGTCAGACCTTGCGCTGGAGCCAGCTGCTGATCGCCACCGGAGCGGAGTCCGCTGATTTCGGGATCCCTGGTGTGCGAAGGCATGCCATCGGCTTCCGCGATCTCGCCGACGTGGCAACCCTGCGCCGCTGGATCAGGGATCTGCGCCACCAGCGCCAGGACGATGCCGCCCTCGTCATCGCCGGGGCCGGCCCCACCGGCGTTGAGCTGGCCTGCAAGATGGCCGATCTGCTCGAGGGCTCAGCGCGCCTTCACCTGATCGAACTCAGCGACTCGATCCTGCCCGGAAACGCGGCCTTCAACCGGGAGCGTGCCGCAGCGGCTCTGGAACGGCGTGACGTGACCCTGCATCTCAACACGGCCGTGACCGAGGTCCATGCCGACCGGGTGGACCTGAACAACGGCACATCCCTGAGCCATGCCGGACTGATCTGGACCGCCGGCAGTCGGCCGAGCTGGCCACCTCTGAATCCCTCCCCCGCACTGGAGGCCGGACGCCTGCAGATCCAGCCGGATCTGAGCGTGAAGGGATCGAGCAGCATCTTCGCCATCGGCGATGCCACCCGCAACGCTGACGAGCCCTGGCCGAGCACCGCTCAGGTGGCGATGCAGCAGGGAGCCGCCGTGGCCGAAGCCATCCTTGCCGTGCGCCACCAGTCCACAGCCGCACCGTTCCGTTTCGAGGACCGCGGGGAGATGCTCAGCCTCGGCATCGGCGACGCCACCCTCACCGGAATGGGCATCACCCTGGCCGGGCCGCTGGCCTTTCAGATTCGCCGTGCTGCCTATCTCACGCGGTTCCCGGGCCTTGCTCTGGGCCTGAGATCGGCCGGCGCCTGGCTGCTCGGCCGTTGAAGCAGGCCCACCTCGCCGGACGCACCAGGGGCCTTCGCCCTGCCCAGCAGCGTCAGCTCGAACGGCTCAGCCACCGCCGCCATCCCGAGTCCAGCGGTGCCGACCTTCTCACCCTGGAACGGCTGGCGGACATGGCCCTGGAGCTCGAACAGCCCCTGCATCTGGTGCTGGACGGTCGCGGCCTCTGCCGTCTGCTGTGGATCGGTCCGCTCCACGGATCCGACCCCCTGCTCACGCATCTGCCGCAGGCTCCCCGTCGGCAGAGCGGCGGTTGGAGACTGATCAGCTGTCCCTTCAGTCGGCAGGGGCTGTCCAGCGAGCCCCGCGACAGCGTGGTGGCCCTGGATCTGGCGCCCCGATCCTGGCTGTGCTTCGCCCCCTGCACGGCATCGGACGGCAGCCGGCCGGCGCGACTGCTGCAACCGGATCCGAAGCAGCCCCTGGGATGGCGAACCCTGGAGGAAGGGGCTCTTCGCGACCTGTGCCAGCTGCAGCCACCGAGCCTGCCGAGCGGCGACGCCCCCTCCCCTGTCGCCGCCGACAACCCGGCTGAACGCGTCCTGCTGCTTACCCTGGCGGCCCG
Organism: Parasynechococcus sp.; assembly: GCF_045559935.1. Taxonomy (NCBI): domain Bacteria; kingdom Bacillati; phylum Cyanobacteriota; class Cyanophyceae; order Synechococcales; family Prochlorococcaceae; genus Parasynechococcus; species Parasynechococcus sp. Next base: position 863,341 of record NZ_JBJLJL010000008.1, on the reverse strand, counting down.
CGATCCCGGCCGCAGTGAACGGGAGCTGGCAGAGCTGGAAGGACTGGTGCGCAGTGCCGGGGCGACACCGGTGGCCGTGATCCAGCAGCGCCCGGGCAGCGCCAACCCCCAGACCCTGTGGGGGACGGGGAAATTGCAGGAATCCGCACTCGAGGTGCGCCGCAACGGTGCGTCCCTGGTGATCACGGACCGGGAGTTGTCTCCGGTGCAGGCCCGCAATCTGGAACGGCTGCTCGACTGTCCGGTGATGGACCGCAGCGAGCTGATCCTGGACATCTTTGCCCAGCGGGCCGGCAGCGCTGCCGGTCGCCTGCAGGTGGAGCTGGCCCAGCTGCGATACCGCCTTCCACGCCTGCTGGGCCGTGGCCGCAGCCTCTCGCGTCAGGGCGGCGGTATCGGCACCCGCGGACCGGGTGAAACCCAGCTGGAGAAGGATCGACGCGCCATCAGCCGACGCATCGAACGGCTGCTGCGCGATCAGAAGCAACTGCAGGAGCACCGCAGCCGTCTGCGGGAGCAGCGCCAGGACCTGCCGCGGGTGGCTCTGGTGGGGTACACCAATGCCGGAAAGTCAAGTCTGCTCAATGCCCTCTGTGGCAGGCGGGAGAGCGACCGCGTGCTGGCGGAGAACAAACTCTTCGCCACCCTCGATCCCACCACCCGCAAGCTGGATCTGCCCCGCCCGGGCCAACGCCCCGACCGGGTGCTGCTCACCGACACGGTCGGTTTCATCCGGGATCTTCCGGCCCCGCTCGTGGAAGCCTTCCGCGCCACCCTCGAAGAGGCCCTCGATGCCGACGTGCTGCTGCTGGTGGTGGATCTGGCCGATCCGGACTGGCCCAGTCAGCTGAGCACCGTGCACCGGCTCCTGGACTCCCTCGGCAGTCGGGCCTTCCGCCAGGTGGTGGCCAATCAGATCGACCGCTGCTCGCTGGACGCCATCGAAGCGATCCGCTGCCGGGAGCCCGCCAGCCTCTTCCTCTCAGCGATGCGGGGGGACGGTCTTCGGGGGCTGCAGCAATGGCTCCGGGATCAGTTCTTCCCTGCCGGGGCAGAATCGGAGGCACCTGTGAACGGGCAGGCCCCGGAATGGCCGAGCTGACCAGCGCGATCCAGGACCCGCATGCCCTGATCACCCTGGCCGTGCTGATCCTGGCTGTGGTGCTGTTCATCTCCGGTGCTCTGGCACCGGAACTCACCGGGCTGCTCAGCGTCGGGCTGCTGATGGCCTCAGGCGTTCTGAACCCTCAGGAGGCCCTGGCGGGATTCGGGAGCCCTGCTCTGATCACCCTGCTGGGCCTGTTCCCCGTCTCCGCTGCTCTGTTCAAAAGCGGTGCCCTCGATCGTCTGAGGGCTCTGATCGCCTCCGAGCGGATCCGGACCCCACGGCGTCTGATCGCCCTGATGGCCTTCGTGATCGCGCCGGTGTCCGGCATCGTGCCCAACACCCCCGTGGTGGCTTCGCTGCTGCCGGTGGTGGAGAACTGGTGCCACCGCCGGGGGCTCTCGCCTTCGAGGGTGCTGCTGCCGCTGTCCTTCTCCACCGTGCTGGGGGGCACCCTGACCCTGCTGGGCAGTTCCGTGAACCTGCTGGTGAGCGACATCAGCGAGCAGCTCGGCTACGGATCCCTGGAACTGTTCAGCTTCACGCTGATCAGCATCCCGATCTGGCTGGCCGGCGCTCTCTATCTCGTGCTCGCCCCGCGGGTGCTGCTGCCGGATCGGGGCAGCAACGGCGACGAGCTCACCATCAATCCCCAGACCAGTTCCTACTGCACGGAAGTGACGATTCCCGGGGATTCGGAACTGGTCGGTCGCTCGCTGCACAACAGCCGTCTGCAACGGCGCTTCGACGTGGACGTGCTGGAACTTCAGCGTGGCGGAGAACGCCTGCTCCCCCCCCTGGCGGATCGACGGCTGCAGGCTGGCGATCACCTGCTGCTGCGGGTCACCCGCCAGGACCTGCTGCGCCTGCAGCAGGACCACACCATCCAGCTCACCACCCAGGGGCAGAACGCCGGCGTCAACCTCGACAGCAGCGCCGGCGGCCAGAAAACGGTGGAGGTGCTGCTGCCAGCCGGCTCCACCCTGGCCGGCGCCAGCCTGCGGGAACTGCGTTTCCGTCAGCGGCACAACGCCACGGTGCTGGCGCTGCGACGCGGCCAGGAAACCGTTCAGGAGCGGCTTGGCCAGGTGGTGTTGCGGGAGGGAGACGTGCTGCTGCTTCAGGCACCGCTCGATTCGATCCGCGGGCTGCAGGCCAGCAACGACCTTCTGGTGCTCGACCGGCTGGAGGAGGATCTGCCGACGGTGCGCCGCAAGCCGCTGGCGGTGTCGATCGCCGTCGGCATGCTGCTGCTGCCGACCCTGACGCCGGTTCCGCTGGTGGCATCGGTGCTGCTCGCCACCGTGGCGGTGGTGGCGAGCGGCTGCCTGCGACCGGGTGAGCTGCAGCGGGCGATCCGCCTGGATGTGATTCTGCTGCTGGGATCGCTCACCAGCTTCAGCGTCGCCCTGAAGACCACGGGTCTGGCTGATGCGCTGGCGGCCGGGCTGTCGCAGGGCCTCGATGGCTGGCCGACCTATGGGGCGCTGATGGTGATCTTCATCGGCACCACGCTGGTGACGCAGGTGATGAGCAACGCTGCCTCGGTGGCCCTGCTGGCGCCGGTGGCGGTGCAGCTGGCACCGGGGCTGGATCTGCCGGCCACCGCCTTGCTGATCACCGTGCTGTTCGGGGCCAGCCAGTCGTTCCTCACCCCGGTGGGGTATCAGACGAATCTGATGGTGTTCGGCCCAGGACGCTATCGGTTCCTGGACGTCACCCGATACGGAAGCGGTCTGACGCTGATCATGACCGTGCTGGTGCCGGCCCTGATCCTGTGGCGCTACGGCCCAACCTGATCAACACTGGTCGAATCCTCCAGCCGCACCGCGTGCCCCTCCGCCAGGCCCTCGAACGCAGCCAGGGCTGGCATCGCCGGCTCACCGTTCCGCAGTTCACGGTGGTGACAGGCCTGCTGGTGATCCTGCTCGGGACCCTGGTGCTGAGCACACCGCTCTGTTCCAACGAACGTGTCGGCCTCTGGGAAGCGCTGTTCACGGCCACCTCCGCCATCACCGTCACGGGGCTGTCGATCATCGACATCGGCACGGACCTGACCGGTTTCGGGCAGCTGGTGCTGGCCGGGATGATCCTGGCTGGCGGTCTCGGACTGATGGCGATCACCACGTTCCTGCAGGGGTTCGTGGTGAAGGGAACCGCTCTGCGCCGCCGGCTTGACCGGGGGCGGACCCTCGATGAATTCGGCGTCGGCGGAGTGGGCGCCACCTTCCGTGCCATCGCCCTGACCGCAGCCGCGGTGATCCTGATCGGCGCGATGGTGCTCTACGGCTTCGGCTTCAGCGATATCCCGGATCGGGGGGAGCGGATCTGGGCGTCGCTGTTCCACAGCATCTCGGCTTACAACAACGCCGGCTTCGGTCTCTGGTCGGACAGCCTCGAGCGCTATCACGCGAACCCGGTCGTCAACGCGGTGGTGATGCTGCTGATCGTGATGGGCGGACTGGGCTGGCGGGTCACCAGTGACCTGGTCGGGCTCGGGTTCCGTCGGGGACGGCGGCGTCCAAGCCTCCACACCCGGCTGGTGCTGCGGACCACCTTGCTGCTGATCGCCTTCGGCACCCTGGGGCTGGCGGTGACCGAATGGCTCAACCGGGGGGAGGTGTTCATCGAGATGGCCTGGCCCGAACGCTGGATGACCGCCCTGTTCGAATCGGTCACCGCCCGCACTGCCGGCTTCACCACCGTTCCGTTCTCCCTGGAGAACATCACCGACTCGGGGACGCTGCTGCTGATGGCGCTGATGTTCATCGGTGCCAGTCCCGGCGGGACCGGCGGCGGGATCAAGACCACAACCGTCGCGGCGCTGATGGCGGCGACCCGCTCGACGCTGCGGGGCCGCGATTCCGTGGTGATCCGCAACAGGGAGATCTCCGACAAGGTGGTGCTGCGAGCCGTGGGCATCACCGTCGCCTCGCTGCTGTTCGTTCTGGGAATGGCCCTGCTGCTCAGCCTGGGGAGCAACCTCAACGGCGAGGACCCGTTCACCTTCCTGGAGATGCTGTTCACCTGCATCTCGGCGTTCTGCACGGTTGGCCTGGATCTCGGGGTGACCGAGGAACTGGGTCGTTTCGGTCAGCTGGTGCTGCTGATCGGGATGTTCGTGGGTCGTCTGGGGGTGTTTCTGCTGCTCAGCGCCATCTGGGAGGCGGTCAGCCGAGAGGGCCATCACCTGCACCGTCAGAATCGGATCGGATACCCCCGGGAGGATCTGTATGTCTGAGCGTGATCCCCGGGCCCTTCAGCCATGAAGGAATGGTGGCAGTGGAGCCCGCTCCAGGGGAGTGAGCGGCTCGGCTTCGCGGTGATCGGCGTCGGGCGCTTCGGGATCGCCGTCTGCCGCGAACTGCTGCAGAACGGAGCCGAGGTGCTTGCCGTGGACCGCTCGGAACGCGCCATCGCGGAACTGCAGCAGCTGGAGCCCACCGTGGAGGCCAGGGTCGTCGACTGCACCGACGAGGAGTCGCTGCGCGAAGCCGGCGTGCTCGACATGGGCACGGTGGTGGTGGCGATGAGTGAACCGATCGAGGCCAGCATCACCGCCACCCTGATCGCCAAGGACAGCGAGGGAACGCGGGTGAAGCAGGTGATTGCGCGCGCCACCAGCGATCTGCACGAAAAGATGCTGAAGCGGGTCGGAGCCGACCGCGTGATCTTCCCCTCCCGGATGCAGGGGGAACGCCTCGGGCTTGAACTGGTGCGTCCGAATCTGATGGAGCGTCTGGCCCTGGATGAGAAGCACTGCATCGAGGAGATCAAGGTGCCGGAACCGTTCATGGGTCGATCCCTGCGGGACCTCAACCTGCGCAAGAACTTCCGCGTGAATGTGCTGGCCGCGGGCCCCCAGAGCAGCCTCACGGTGAACCCTCCGGCCTCCCACGTGCTGGAGGAAGGGCATCTGCTGGTGGTGATGGGTCTGGTGGACGACCTGCAGCGACTGCCCAAGACCTGATCGCCCGCCCATGCTCTGCCTCGGTCTGATGAGCGGCACCAGCGCTGATGGGGTCGATGCCGTTCTGGCCGACTTCCGGGGCGGGGCCGAACGTCCCCGCTGGCGGCTGATCCGGCATCAGCACTGCCCGTATCCGGAGGATCTGCAGCACCAGCTGGTGACCGCCGGACAGGGAACGCCGCTGACTGCCGGAGCCTGGCTGGAGCTGGCGGAAGCGGTCACCGAAGCCCAGGCGGCTGCCGCCTGGGCCTGCGATCCGGACAGCAGAGCCGAACTGGTGGGGTGTCATGGCCAGACCCTGTGGCATCGCCCGCCGGCGAACGGACGCCGGGGGGCCAGCTGGCAGGTGCTGCAGGGGCCTCTGCTGGCCCGACTGCTGGAGCGCGCTGTGGTGCACGACTTCCGGGCAGCGGACCTGGCCCTGGGAGGCCAGGGTGCACCGCTGGTGCCCAGGGCCGATGCGGCGCTGCTGGGGGGCATCGACGGCTGGCGGGCCCTGCTCAATCTCGGGGGCATCGCCAACCTGACGCTGATCCCGCCGCGATGCGGTCCGGATCGCAACGCGGCGGTGCGGGGCTGGGACTGCGGACCCGCCAACACCCTGATTGATCTGGCGATGCAGCGATTCAGCGAAGGCCGGATCCGTTTCGACCGGGACGGCGCGACGGCTGCAGCCGGTGAGTGCCGGGATGACTGGATCCGCCGCTGGCTGACGGAGCCCTACTTCCAGGAGGATCCGCCGAAATCCACCGGGCGAGAACGCTTCGGTGCCGAAGATCTGGAGCGGCGACTGGGTGACCTCTCCGGGATGCGACCGGAGGATGCGATCGCCACCCTCACCGGCTTCAGTGCAGCCGTGGTGGGGCAGGATCTCGACCGCCTGCAGAAGCGGGAGGGGATCCGGCCTCTCGAGCTGGTGGTGGCCGGCGGCGGACGACGCAATCCCAGCCTGATGTCGGCCCTGCGCCGGCGATGCCATGGCCTGCAGCTGCGCAGCTCCGACAGCCTGGGGCTGGCGGCGGAGGCCCGGGAAGCCCTCGTGTTCGCCCTGCTGGCCTGGTGGCACCACAAAGGCCACCCGGCCAACGCGCCGGCGATCACCGGCGCAGCACGGGAGACGCTGCTGGGGGTGAGGGTGGAGCCGGCCTGAGGCTGCCTCAGCCGGGCCGATGCAGCCTCAGGCGACGCGGCGCTCCGCGCAGACGCCTGGGCTGCTGAGCCTCGAGGCTGTTGCGGAGCCTGTCTTCCGGCCGCATGGCTGCCGGCGAAGACTCCTTGGCAGCTGATTGCCCCGCATCGCCCTGCTCATGGCGCTGCACCCCCTGCTGGATCAGCACGCGCGCCATGTTGCTGACGGTGCGGGATTCCTGCTCCGCCAGGGCCGTCAGCCGGGCACAGAGATCCTCGGGCAGGACCACCTGAATCCGCGGGGACTTGGGCTTCCCGCTGGTCGAGGTCTGACGGGTGGGCACGACCGGATCTCCAGATGGAGTCTCAGCTACCCGAAAGTGTACAGAGGTGGGCAAGGGTAGTATCCATGACTATGGTGAGGGCACTGGTCCTCCTCGGAGTACCCCATGACGCAATCCGCCTCGAAAGCGACCACCAAGGCTCAATCCCAGCCGAGTCGCCGTCCCCGACGCCGCCCGAACCGGCGCGGCCCGGACAACAGCGACGTGCTGGTGTCCGCCGTGATCAGCACCTACCTGCTGACCCATCTGCACCACGTGCTGCAGCGGGCGGAATACGGAGCGAGCCAGGAGGGCCGCAGCTCCCAGGCCGCCAATTACGCCCAGCTCCGCAAGGTGCTCTGCATGGATGCCCGCAGCATGGAGGACGCCTCCGCCCTCGGTCAGCGGGAGGAAGGGATCGACAGGGCCGCCTGAGGCCTGCGGTCAGATTCCACGGCTCTGAATAGCGTTGCGTCAGACGCGTGAGGCCGATGACCGCCAATGCCGCTGCGCTCTATGAGCGGATCCGCAGCAATCCCGATCAGACCCAGGCACTGTTCCGTCAGGCCCTGCAGGATCCCACCGGAGCGATGGACTGCATCTGCCGGCTGGGAGACGACCTCGGTCTGCCGGTGACTCCGGACGAGGTGAAGGCACACCTGGCCAGCCTCGACGACGCCGACACGAGCCGCTGGTTGATCAAGGCCCGCGGCGGTCTGTGAGGGCAGCCTGATCCCGGGAGGGAGCACGACGCTCGTAACCGCCGCCACCAGCCCAGCTGAAGAACAGCCAGTAACTGACCAGGGCGAGGCCCGCCGCCACCACCAGCGCTGCCAGCTGCTCCAGTTTCGGCATCGAGCGGTGAGCCAGAGACTGTTCAGTCTGCCGGCAGGGATGATGGGTGCTCAACGCCCCTTGGCCGGTGCTGCGACTCGAGCACGTCAGCAAGATCTATCCCACCGGGGAGGTGCTGCGGAATGTCACCTGGGAGGTGAAACCCGGAGACCGCATCGGCCTGGTGGGGGTGAACGGTGCCGGCAAGTCCACACAGATGCGCCTGATCGCAGGCGAGGAAGAGCCCAGCAGTGGCCAGGTGGTGCGCCAGGGTGAACCCCGCATCGCCTACCTGCAGCAGGAGTTCGATGTGGATCCCGACCGCTCGGTCCGGCAGGAGCTGTTTCAGGCCTTCGGAGAGGCGGCCACGGTGCTCAACCGTCAGCGGCAGGTGGAGGATGAGATGGGCTCCGAGAAGGCCGCGGAGGATCCCGCCCATCTCGACCAGCTGATCCACGAGCTCGGCCGGCTCCAGAGCCGGTTCGAAGCTCTCCACGGTTACGAGCTCGACGCGCGCATCGACAAGCTTCTGCCCACCATCGGGTTCACGCCTGAGGGCGCTGAACAGCTGGTGCGGGATTACTCCGGCGGCTGGCAGATGCGCATCGCCCTCGGCAAGATCCTTCTCCAGGAACCAGACCTGCTGCTGCTGGACGAGCCCACCAACCACCTGGACGTCGAGACGATCCAGTGGCTGGAGGGTTACCTGCTGGAGCAGACCGCAGCGCTGGTGGTGATCAGCCACGACCGCACCTTTCTGGACCGGGTGTGCAATCAGATCGTTTCCACGGAACGGGGCATTTCCCGCAGCTACCTCGGCAACTACACCGCCCATCTCGAGCAGAAACAGCTGGAACAGGAGGCGACCCAGGCGGCGTTTGATCGCCAGCAGAAGGAGATCGCCACCCAGCAGGCCTACATCGACCGCTTCCGCGCCAGCGCCACCCGCAGCACCCAGGCCAAGAGCCGCGAGAAACTGCTCGAGAAGGTCGAGATGGTCGATGCACCGATCGAGACGGTGGCTGGCCCGAGCTTCCGGTTCCCCGATGCCCCACGTTCCGGTGCCCAGGTGGCGGTGATCGAGAACCTCACCCACAGCTACGGCGAGAAGATCCTGTTCCTCGGTGCCGACCTCGAGGTGGAACGGGGGGATCGCATCGCCTTCGTGGGACCGAACGGCGCAGGCAAATCCACCCTGCTGAGGCTGGTGATGGGCCTGGAGACCCCCGACGACGGATCGGCCCGCCTGGGGGAGCACAACGTGGTGGGGCGCTATTTCGAACAGAACCAGGCTGAAGCGCTGGATCTGGAGAAGACCGTGATCGACACCATGTTCGAGGCGGTGCCCGACTGGACCCAGACTCAGGTGCGCTCATTGCTTGGCAGCTTCTGCTTCAGCAACGACACCGTGTTCAAGGAGGTGGGCAAGTTGAGCGGTGGCGAGAAAGCTCGCCTGGCCCTGGCCCTGATGCTGCTCAGCCCCTGCAATCTGCTGGTGCTGGATGAGCCCACCAACCACCTGGACATCCCGGCGAAGCAGATGCTCGAGGAGGCTCTCCAGCACTTCGAGGGGGCCGTGCTGGTGGTGTCCCACGACCGTTATTTCATCTCCAAGGTCGCCAATCGCATCGTGGAGCTGCGCGATGGCGACCTGATCCTGTACCGGGGCGATTACGCCTATTACCTCGAAAAGAAGGCGGAGGAAAGGGCTGCAGCGGAACAGCAGCGGCTCGCAGCGGATCAGGAAGAGAAACGGAAGGCGAATCGCCAGAAGCAGAAGGACCGGCAGGCCCGCCGCAAGAAGACGGCCTGAACAGCGATCTCAGCCGAAGAGCCTCACTGCCTTAAGCAGACTTCACACAGACTTAGGCAGGACCACTCATTCTCCTTTACCTGTTCATCACGTGTGCATAGGCTGACAAAACCCGCTCCCAGCCGTGATGACGAAGGCCTCCCGTCCAGGTTTCGCTGCCTCGTCCAGCGGTCCGTCCGGACAGAACGAGCAGACCTGGGATGCCGTGGAGACCTACTTCGAATGCATCACGACCTGCTCGCTGGATGACGGCGACTGCATCACCCGCTGCGTGGAACAGTTGCGGGATTCCGAGAGCTAGCCCTCTCAGGCCGGCTGAAGTGTGGAGAGGTCGACCGGTGTGACCTCGAGCGTCACCTCGTCCTCTCCGCGTCGCACCGTGATGCGCAGCCGCTCACCGACTCCACGGCTTTCGATGGCGCTGACCACGGCAGCCGGGCCCTTCATGGTGCGGCCATCGATGGAGATGATCACGTCATCCACCTTCAGGCCGGCCTTGTCTGCCGGACCTCCGGGCTGCACCGAACGGATCACAGCCCCGGGAGGCACGGCAGCGCCGGGATTGGGGGACGGGACCGGCGAGAGACCGATACCCACCATCGGATGCTGGACCCGACCGGACTTCACCAGCTCACGGGCGATCGCCTGAGCCCGGTTGATCGGGATCGCGAATCCGAGACCGGCTCCGGGGCCGGAGCGCACCAAGGTGTTGATCCCGACGACCTCCCCATCGGCATTGAGAAGGGGGCCGCCGGAATTTCCGGGGTTGATGGCGGCATCGGTCTGGATCAGATCCAGCCGCTTGCCTGAGATCCCCAGCTGGGAGACGTTGCGGTTCAGATTGCTGATGATGCCGAGGGTGACGGTGTTCTCAAGACCGAAGGGGTTGCCCACCGCGATGGCCCAGTCCCCGACATTGAGCTGATCGGAATTCCCCAGCGTCGCGGTGGGCCAGGGCCCCTTGCCTTCAAGACGCACGACCGCCAGATCGGTGAGCGTGTCCTTGCCGACCACCCGGCCGGACACCCGGCGGCCGTCGGAGAGCCCCACGCTGAGGGTGTCGGCACCCTCCACCACATGGGCGTTGGTGAGCAGCAATCCCTCCGCATCGAAGATCACTCCGCTGCCCTGGCCGCGCTGCACGCGTGAACGGGGCGTCGCCGTGCCGGGTATTCCAAAGAAATGACGGAACATCGGATCCGCCATCAGTCCGCGAGGCAGGCCGGACACCCCCGGACTGCGCACGGTGCGGGCGGTCTCCAGGGTCACCACGGCCGCTCCACTGCGCTTCACGGCCGCCGCCACGAAGGATTCCCGTGAAAGCGCCGCCGAGGCCGGTCCGGCCTGAGCCATCTGCTGAGCCGTGACGAACTGCTGGGCGGCAGCACCGCCGATCAACAGGCCACCAGCGACGACAGGGACAAGGAGGGCGCGGGGCGGGGTCCAGTTCGACAGATTCACCAGCAGGATTAACGAAGAGATGTTCAAACCGTAAGGAGATGGTCTGGCGCAATCCAGACGGCGGCCGGTCAGACCTGTGACCGAGTGCGTCCAGTCCCTGCTGGCAGCCATGATGGTGCTGTTGGAACGCTTGGCCCAACGATGCTGTCGTCCCTGTTCCCCGTTCTCTACGGCGTCGTGTTCGTGGCGTTGCTGTGGCAGGCGTTCCGCGTGATGAGCCGCGGATTCAGAGCGGCAAGCGGTCCGATTGGTGAGCCCGCTGACCGTACAGGCCGTGTCACCGTGCACCCGGAATTGCTCGACAACGACGGGCGGATCACCGAGGAGGATCTGCTGACGGTACGTTTCGGCGGCGACGAGGAGGCCGGCTCAGATACCTCAGGGACCACTGCTGAATAAGTTAGGGATCGGTTGTCGTCAGACGGCACCGTTCTGGAATCGATGAGAGGGTCGAACGAGTGGATCAGAGAACACGGATCGTTGCTGCAGTCATCAAGGGCGTGAAACTTCCGCCCCGCTTCCGTCTGAGGATGCTGAAGGAAGATCCTGTGCGACTCGAGCTCAGCCTCACGCCTGCGTACGGCAAACAACCGGTGATCGTGGGTCTGGTGGAATCCCTTGACCTGGTGGCCCGTCGCGACCGCGAAGGCCGGATTCCCCGGGATCTGCAGGGGACCTGGGACTGGACGGTGCGCCACGGCCAGGTGAGCACCGGTGGATGGAATCCCTATCTCAAGGAAGCGCTTCAGACCATGTTCGAAACCGGGCTGCCGGCGATCGTGTTCGAGGAGCTCACGGGAGAGGAGTACCACCCGGTGGATGGCACCCGCCATGTGCGCTGAATCCAACGCTCTGTAAAAACGTGCGAACAGCGACCACAAGCGGCGGCGACCGGAGCTAGACCGGAATTATTCCGGCCTTTAAGGAAGTCTTTATGGCCAACCTCACCGCCTCCCTTGGGCCGCTGGTGAAGCTGCTCGCCGCCTTCGGTGCCGTCAGCAGCCTGCTGTTGCTCGGGGTGCTGAACCTCGTTCACTGAGCCCCGGCTTGACGGCCTACCCGATCGATCCGCTGTTGCCGCGGCTCTGCGAAGCGCTGCAACCGGGATCCACAGTGCTGCTCCAGGCTCCTCCAGGAGCTGGCAAGACGACCCGCGTGCCTCTGGCTCTGCTGGGCGCCCTGGGCCCGATGGGCGACAACCGCATCCGGGAGGGGCGGATCTGGATGATCGAACCCCGACGCCTGGCTGCCAGAGCCGCTGCTTCCCGCCTGGCGGAGACCCTTGGGGAAAGCGTCGGTGAGCGGGTCGGCTTCTCGGTCCGCGGCGAGCAGCAACGCTCGGCACAGACGCAGGTGGAGGTGATCACCGATGGCCTGTTTCTGCGACGGCTGCAGGCCGACCCGGCTCTCAACGGTGTGGCCGTGGTGCTGTTCGACGAATTCCACGAACGTCGTCGGGACGCCGATCTTGCCTTCGCACTGCTGCAGGAAGCCCGTCCGCTGCTGCAACCGGAGCTGGCGGTGATGCTGATGTCAGCCACGCTCGATCTCTCCGACCTGCGGAACCGTCTGCCGGAGGCCGCCGTGCTGGAAAGCGAGGGGCGGGCTCACCCTGTGGAGACCGTTCACCAGCTCCCCCGGCGCGATGAGGCCCTGCCTCGTCAGGTCCTCAGGGCGATCGAAACCCACGCCATCGAGCTGCCCGCACGCAGCGGTGTGCTGGTGTTCCTGCCGGGCCTGGCGGAGATCATCCGGTGCAAGGAACTGCTGGAGACAGCTGGATACCTGCGGCGCTGGCGGATCCTGCCGCTGCATGGCCAGCTGCCCCTGGAGGAGCAGAACCGTGCCCTGCAGCGCTGCAGCGCTGACCATGACGGAACGGTGATCCTCGCCAGCGCCATCGCGGAAAGCTCGGTGACCATCGACGGCGTGCGCCTGGTGATCGACAGCGGACTCAGCCGGCAGCTGCGCTACGACCCCGGGCAGGGCATGGAAGGCCTGGAGACAGTCCCCTCCAGCCTGGCCAGCGCCGATCAACGCCGCGGACGGGCAGGACGCCAGGGACCGGGCTGCTGCGTGCGGCTCTGGTCTCCAGCGGAACAGCAGCGGCGGCCGGCCTTCAGCACGCCGGAACTGCAGCTGGCGGATCCGCAGCCCGTGGTGCTGGAACTGGCAGCCTGGGGCGCAGGCCTCGGGGAGGAGCTTCCCTGGCTCGAGCCACCGCCTGCGGCATCGCTGCTGGAGGGCCAGCAACAGCTGATCGCCCTTGGGGTCCTGACCACCGACGGCAGGCTGAGCCCCTCCGGCAGGCTGCTTGGCCAGCTGGGCACGCATCCGCGCCTGGGGGTGCTGATGCTGGAGGCACACCGACGGGGCTGTCCCGAACTCGGATGTGATCTGGCGGCCCTGCTGAGCGAACGGGACCCGCTGCGTCTGCGCGACAGCGGTTGCGACCTGCACGCCCGGCTCGAGGCTCTCAAACGGGAGAGACGGCTGGCCCCGCTGCGACAGCTCAGCCGTCAGCTGCGCCGCCAGCTGGAGGCGCTGAAGCTCGATCCTCCCGATGACCAACCGGAGCAGGACGCTTCCCGGCTGATCCTGGCGGCGTTTCCAGGCTGGCTGGCACTGCAGCGTCCCGGCCAGCCGGGCCGCTACCGGTTGCGCCAGGGACGCGGCGCCGATCTGGTGCCGCATGACCCACTGACAGGGACCGAGGCGCTGGCGGTGGCACGGGTGGACCTCGGCAGTCGCGAGACCCGCATCCAGCTCGCCGTGGCGATCAGCGACGCCACGCTGCAGAGCCTGGCCGCGCAGGAGGGGCAGTGGCAGGACAGCGCGCACTGGGATGCCGCCGCAGCACGGATCCGGGCAAGGCGGAGGCTGATGCTGGGGCATCTCACGATCCGAGAGGACGCTCTGCCGACCCCGGACGGACTCCAGTGCCGCGATCTGCTGCTGGAACTGCTGGCGGAGTCGCGCCGCCTCGACTGGCTGCCCTGGACCGATGCCCTGCAACAGCTCTGCCGGCGCCAGGATCTGGCCCATCGCCATCTGGGAGCTCCCTGGCCGCAGAGAACGCCTGAGGCATTGCTCGCCACGGCGGAGCACTGGCTCGGCCCGGTCCTGATCGGCTGCCTCCGCTGGCAGGACCTGGATCCCACCACCCTGGAGAACGCTCTTTGGACAGACCTGGAGTGGGGGCATCGACAGCAACTGGAGACACTGCTGCCCCGCCAGGTTCCGATCCCGTCCGGACGGTGCGCCGCCTTGCGCTACGAAGAGGATGAAGTGGTCCTTGCCGTGAAGCTGCAGGAGATGTTCGGCTGCGCTGACAGCCCTCAACTGCTCGATGGACGATTGCCGGTGACGCTCGAACTGCTCTCTCCCGCCGGGCGGCCTCTGCAGCGGACCTGCGACCTGGCCGGCTTCTGGAGCGGAAGCTACGCCGACGTCCGACGCGACATGCGCGGGCGCTATCCGAAGCACCCCTGGCCGGAGGATCCACGCCAGGCGATTCCCACCGCCCGAACAAAACGACGGCCATCGCGTCCGAACTGAAAGGCCGCCCCATCACTCAGCGGTGTCACCGAAAGCACAAGCAACAAATCTCCATCCTTTGTTACATTGCTTCCAACCAATCGGTTCTTCCTCATGTCCGACTCCACCCAATCCCGTTTCGGTTTCGTCAACTTCGCTGAGACCTGGAACGGCCGCCTGGCCATGCTCGGCTTCGTCATCGGCCTCGGCACCGAGCTGCTGACCGGCCAGGGCATCCTGTCCCAGATCGGCCTCGGCTGATCCCTTCAGGGCTTCACAAAACCCCGCCGATCGTCGGTGGGGTTTTTTGTTGTCTTCGCCTGGATGTCCACACCATGGTTCACAGTGGACCGAATCACAACGGCTGACATTGGCACCGCTCTACGTTCAGAACCGCCGCGATGGATCGAGGCTCCTGAGCAGTGCCCTTGTGATCTTCTCCATCTCCTTGACCCAGCTGCATCAACCATGGGGTGCATTCGTGGCCATGGTGAGTGGACTGGTCTGTCTCTACTGGGGTCTCGCCTACCGCCGCCTTGAGCGCTGATCGGATTCCGACCTATTCGGTCGGTGAACTGAATGCCGCCGTCGGCAGCCTGCTGGAACGCGGATTCGCCCCCCGCTTCCTGGTCGAGGCAAGCGTCTCGAGACCGCAGCTGAAAAAGGGGCATCTGTGGCTCACCCTGACCGACGGTGACGCGAGCATCACCGGTGTGGTCTGGGCCTCCCGCCTCAAGCAGCTGAGCCATCATCCGCAGGACGGGGACGGCGTCACCGTGGTGGGCAAGCTCAATTTCTGGATCGCCCGCGCCAGCCTGTCGGTGCAGGTGCTGGACATCAGGCCCAGCCTCACCACCGTGCTGCGTCAGTTCGAGCAGGTGCGTGACCGGCTGCTCGAGGAAGGGGTGATCGATCCTGCCCGTCGACGCCCCTTGCCGCTGCGACCTGCCGTGGTGGTCATCCTCACCAGCGTGCCCAGTTCCGCGCTGGCGGACATGCTGCGAACGGCTCGGGAACGCTGGCCGATGACCCGGCTGCTGCTGGTGCCGATTCCCGTTCAGGGAGCGGTGGCTGAACGCATTCGTGGCGTGCTCTCCGCACTCGCGATGCGTCACGAACATCTGCAACTGGAAGCTCTTGTGCTCGCCAGGGGCGGAGGCAGTCGCGAGGATCTGGCGGTGTTCGACGACGAAGGGCTCTGCAGGGATCTGGCGGTCTTTCCCGTGCCGGTGATCACCGGCCTCGGCCACGAGGATGACCTCACGGTGGCCGATCTGGTCGCCGATCACCGCGCCGCCACCCCCACCGCCGCCATCGTGGCGCTGCTGCCGGATCGCCAGACGGTGGAACGGGACCTGCAGCGGAGACGAGAGCGGCTGCGTGATCTGCCGAGCTGGCGGCTGGCCCGTGAGCGTCAGCGGCTGCTGGATCGGCGGCGGCGGCTGGAGCAGCAGGCACCGACAGCCCGCCTGCCACGCCTGCGCCAGGAGCTGCAGCAGAAACGGCTTCTGCTGCAGGCGCTTTCGCCTGAACGATGGCTGCAGCGTGGACTGGCCCTGGTGAACGACGCCAGCGGAGCCGCGGTCACCGGCATCAGCGATGTGCAACCCGGTGACAGGCTGACTGTGCAGCTCCGTGATGGTCTGCTCGACACCAGGGTGGATGCCATCCGCCCCGCTTCCGACGCATCGACTCCATGAACGACAGCGAGTCCCTTCAGGACCGGATCAAGGACTGGCGAAAGGACGCCTCCGGACTCAGCTACGAGGAAGCACTGCAGGCCTTGGATCTGATCCTGGCCGAACTGCAGGATGACGCCGTTCCGATGGCGGAGCTGCAACGGCATGTGCTGCATGGACAGGTCTATCTCGACCATTGCGAGAGCCTGTTGAAGACAATGGAAGAAGCGGTGGTTCAGCTCGACCCCGACACCCTGGAGCCCTCGGACGATGCGTAAGGTTCTGCCCTGGATCTATCTGGCCCTGGCCTTGCTCGGAGCTGTGCTCCCCTGGCGCGCCAATCTGGAGTTCATCGCGGAAAGCGGTGGTCAGGCCTTTGATCTGCCGCGTTTCATCGCCGACGCCTCCAGCACAGCCGCCGCCCGCTCACTGAGCTCAGACCTGCTGATCGGCGCTTCGGCCGTGAGCCTCTGGATCTGCACCGAAGGCCCACGGCTGAAGATCCGCGCCTGGTGGGTGGCGATCCTGGTGAGCTTCAGCGTGTCATTCGCCTGTGGGGCCCCCCTGTTTCTGTTTCTGCGGGAGCGCCACCTGCTGGCTCAGGAGTCGGAACCGGCATCCTGAGCCGTTACATCGATGGTCACCTCACTGGCTGGGACCGATGGATCAGGCCCGGACATCCCATCAAGCGCGGTTCCGCAGACGCTGCAGACGCTGGATCCCCCGAAGTTCACCGCGCCACAGGCCGAACAGGTCACCATGCGCGACTGAAGAATCTTCCAGCCGATCCAGCCCAGCCCCGTCAGCAGGAACGGCAGAACCAACAGGATGAGCAGCAATCCGCCAGCCAGATCCAGCAGCAGGCGCCCTGCGGCCGTTGGCAGAAGCAGCAACAGCACGATGGCCAGCCAGACCAAGGGGGAGGGGCGCGTCATGATCACTTCCAGGCTCCTTGCTTCAGCATCGCAGCCGTTGCCGTGGATTCAAGATGCTTCGCAGGGCGGATTTCCCTTACAAGCGCGTGGATCGTGCGCTTGCCAGTTCAACACTCAGACACTGGCCAAAGTAATGAATCACACCGATCAACCAGACCCACAAGGTCAACACCATCACACCACCAATCACGCCATAAGCCTGAAAACGATTACCGAGGGAAATAATGCTCAAGCTGAAGGCACTGTTGAGAACGTTCAACGCCACACCCACCAGCAGAGCCCCTGGAATCAATGGTTTCCAGGGAACCCGACGACTGGGAAGAACCCGTTGAAGCAGCAGAGATAACAACGACAGCCACAGCGTCGGCACGATGACATGTCCGACATTCAGAAATGGAATCGTCTTCAGCACGACCACGGCATCGGGCCACATGGACAACAACGATGCCATCAGGCTTTCAGGAATCCTGCCGAGATTGAAAACAATCTGCTCCAGAACAATCAATGACGCCGCCAAAACAACGATCAGGAAGGCTTCCAGACGCCCCCGCACGAAGTCGATCGCCTGGGTTTTCAGAGGCACAACAGTTGTTGTCTGCGGAAGAAACTCCTCCCAGAGCCGGTCCGCTCCCCTCTGCAGTGTGAGATAAGCATTGCTGGCGGCCAGCACCAGCAGGGCAACGCCGAACAAACCGGCTCCAAACCCCTGTGCCACGAGACCGAGCAGCGTTGACTCAACAACACCCACCGCCGAAGGGGGCAGCAGAGGCGTGATCGCATCGATCACCTGATCCATGCCACTGGTGCTTCCGAACACTTTCGCAGCCACCGCCAGGGCGATCAACAAAAGAGGAAAGATCGACTGCAGAGTGAAGTATGCGAAAGCAGCACTGAGGTCCACACAATCACACTGAGACCAGCGCAGTCCTGCATGCCAGAGCCTGCGACTCATCCAACGGATTCGAGACACAAGCCTGGCCACGGCTTCGCCATCACTGCCGAAACGCTACAACGGCAAGCAATATGTTCAGGCACAAAAAAACCACCTCGTTGCGAGGTGGTTTCTTCGTATGGAATGTTTTACCTGGCATCGAGCTATTTTCTCAGGGGGCTACCCCCCAAATATCGTCGCCGCTGATGCGTTTCACAACCGAGTTCGAGATGGATCGGAGTGGTTCCACACCGCTATGGACACCAGGATAGTTAAACATTCTCATGGGTTGTGAACCCTGAGAACTGCATAGGATCTGCAACTTTCGTCGCGCGTCTGAATCAAACAAAGTCTGTCTTTCAGGCAAGAACCAAGAAGTTGGTCAAGCCCTCGGTCTATTAGTACTCCTCCGCTGCATCCATTACTGGACTTCCACGTAGAGCCTATCAACGGGTGTTCTGCCCGTGACCTTACTGGGTTACCCCATGGGAACACTCATCTTGAGGTGGGCTTCCCACTTAGATGCTTTCAGCGGTTATCCACTCCGCACATGGCTACCCAGCGTTTACCGTTGGCACGATAACTGGTACACCAGAGGTGCGTTCCTCCCGGTCCTCTCGTACTA